>VGBQ01000121.1 GCA_016870425.1 Actinomycetota bacterium
GCCGACGTCGACGCACTCAAGGACCGGCTAAGCGTGCGAGTGCGCGGTGTTCGGCATCCTCTCGAGGCGAGCACTCGCGCGTTCTACGACCCTGCCGGGCAGCGGGTCCGGGGCTGACCACGGCCGCTCGCATGGCAGGCTTGCGTCCGTGACGACCACTCCTGGCACCTGGACCATCGAGCCTGGCAGGCCCATCACCCTGCAGACGCACGACTTCCCCACCTCCCTGGAGGTGAGCGCCCCGGTGACCGGGGGAGGTCTGCACGTCGCGAAGTCATCGGTGCGCCTGCGCATCGAGATGTCGCTGGAGAAGCTCAAGGCCTCCAACTTCCTCATGCAGGGTGCCGCGCGCGCGCTGGTCAAGCGCTTCGATGGCGACCTGCTCGTCTTCGAGGCCGAGGGATCGGCGGCGAGCCACCCGTGGAGCGTGTCGGGCAACGCCCGTGCAGGTCAGGTCGACGTGCCCATGTCCGTCGAGGCGACTCCCCAGCCCGGTGATGATCCGAGCCGCTTGCTGCTCGGCGGAAGCGTCACGATGAATGACATCTCCATTCCGATCCCCGGCCTGAGTGGCATCTCCAGCATCACCTTCAGCCTCGACGGCACGGTGGGCCTGCGCGCGGGCTGATCAGGCCCCGAAGGTCACCTTGACGACCAGGATGACAATGCCGATGGAGGCATCGATCAGGCCGAGGCCGAGCGACCTGGCCCAGGTCCGCTGCTCGCGCCGACCGCCCACGACCCCGACGACGAAGAGCACCGCCACGAGCATGAGCAGGGTCGCAGCGACCGATCCGGCGAGCTGGAGACCGATGATCTGGGCGAAGAAGAAGGCCGCGATGGCGAGTCCGCCGATGATGAGCACGGAGACGAAGAGTCGGCCCTCCTCCAACCACTCGGCCCGCGAGAGTGGCGCGCTCGCCACGAGGCGATGCGCGGCGGCGGCGGCCCAGACGTGGGCCACGGCCACCGTGACGGTGGTGGCGATGATGATCACGATGAGCTCGAGCTCATCGACGAAGAGGCCCTTCCAGCTCGCTGCGGCGATCACGCCGAGCAGGGTGATGGCGGCGTAGATCGCCATCGTCGTCTCCGCGAGCTTCTGGCGGTGAGGTACGCCGGTCACGGGGTCGTCGCTCATCCCAGTTCCTCGATCGTGTCGATCTCCTCGGCGTCGACGATCCGGTAGGCGTAGCCCTGCTCTGCGAGGAAGCGCTGGCGGTTCTGGGCGAAGTCGGCGTCCACGGTGTCGCGAGAGACGACGGTGTAGAAGCGTGCGCGCCGACCGTCGGCCTTCGGGCGCAGCAGTCGGCCCAGGCGCTGGGCTTCCTCCTGGCGGGAGCCGAAGGACCCGCTCACCTGGATCGCCACCGAGGCCTCGGGCAGGTCGACGGAGAAGTTGGCCACCTTGCTCACGACGAGCACGCGTTCCTCCCCTCGCCGGAAGGCCTCGAAGAGCCGCTCGCGCTCCTTGACACCCGTTTCGCCCGTGATGGTGGGTGCGCCCACGTGCTCGGCGATCTCGGCGAGCTGCCCGAGGTACTGCCCGATGACGAGGATCTGCTCGTCGCCATGCCGCTCGATGAGTCGCTCGACCAGTCGGGTCTTCTCACCCGTCGTCGACGCTAGGCGGTAGCGCTCATCGGGCTCCGCGGTCGCGTAGACGAGGCGCTCGGAGTCGGGCAGGGTCACGCGGACCTCCACGCACTCCGCGGGGGCGATCCAGCCCTGAGCCTCGACCTCCTTCCACGGCGCGTCGTATCGCTTGGGTCCGATGAGGGTGAAGACATCGCCCTCGCGGCCGTCCTCGCGGATGAGGGTCGCGGTGAGCCCCAGGCGTCGGCGCGACTGGATGTCGGCGGTGAAGCGGAAGATCGGCGCGGGCAGCAGGTGCACCTCGTCGTAGATGATCAGGCCCCAGTCGCGGGTGTCGAAGACCTCCAGGTGCGGGAAGACGCCCTTGCGCTTGGTCGTCATCACCTGGTACGTCGCGATCGTCACGGGACGAATCTCCTTGCGCGCGCCGGAGTACTCGCCGATCTCGTCCTCGGTGAGATTGGTGCGCGCGAGGAGCTCGGCCTTCCACTGCCGCGCCGAGACGGTGTTGGTGACGAGGATGAGCGTCGTCGCTCGGGCGCGTGCCATGGCTGCGGCGCCGACGATCGTCTTGCCCGCGCCGCAGGGGAGCACGACGACTCCGGAGCCGCCCGCCCAGAAGCCCTCGGCCGCATCCCGCTGATAGGGGCGCAGCTCCCAGCCGTCCTCGGCGAGCTCGATCGGATGGTGCTCGCCGTCGACGTAGCCCGCGAGGTCTTCCGCCGGCCAGCCGAGGGTGAGCAGGACCTGCTTGAGGTGGCCGCGCTCGCTGGGATGCACGATCACGGTGTCGTCGTCGATGCGCGCCCCCACCAGGGGTGCCACCTTCTTGCTGCGCAGCACCTCCTCGAGCACGGGACGATCCGTCGTGCTGAGCACCAGCCCGTGGGCGGGGTGCTTGGCGATCGTGAGCCGGCCGTAGCGGTCCATCGTCTCGGCGATGTCGACGAGCAGGGCATGCGGCACGGCGTAGCGGGAGTAGGTGAGCAGGATGTCCACCACCTGCTCCGCATCATGTCCGGCGGCGCGGGCATTCCACAGGGCGAGCGGGGTCACCCGGTAGGTGTGGATGTGCTCGGGTGCGCGCTCGAGCTCGGCGAAGGGCGCGATGGCGCGCCGTGCCTCGTCGGCAGACGGGTGATCGACCTCGAGTAGCAGTGTCTTGTCGCTCTGGACGATGAGCGGACCATCGGTCACGCGCTCTCCCGGGCCAGGATGGCGGAGACGAGCGCGGCGACGAGCGCGGTGCGCTCCGGCAGGGCTGCGGCACTCGCCCACTCGTGGTCGGCATGGGCGCCGTCCCCGACGGCGCCGAGGCCGTCCAGCGTGGGGACGCCCATCGCCGCGGTGAAGTTGCCATCGCTCGCACCGCCGACAGCGCGCGAACCGATGGGTGCGAGGCCGAGGTCGGCGGCACACCGCTCCGCGAGGCGTGCCAGGGCCGCGCCCGCGGACTCCTCCATGGCGGGCCGGTTGATCCCCCCGCCGACGATGTCCACGGCCGCCTCGGGATGTGCCGGGCGCCAGCCACGGGCGAGGTCGTCGATGCGCTGCTGCTCCTCCGCCGACCACGCGCGCACGTCGATGCCGATCACGGCCTGGTCGGGGACGGTGTTGTCCGTCACGCCCGCGCGCGCCGTCGTCGGGGTGACGGTCGTGCCGAGCTCGGGCCTCGCCCAGGTGACGGCATCGCTCACCAGCGCGGCGGCCTCGACCAGTGCGTTGATGCCGCGCTCCGGATCCAGGCCTGTATGTGCGGCGCGCCCGGTGATCTGTACGACGTACCACGACGTGCCCTTGCGCGCGGTCTTGAGCTCACCCTCGACCGAGGGCTCGAGCACGAGGACTGCCTCGCCATCGCGCGCCGCATCCTCGATGACAGCGCGGGAGCATCCGGAGCCGATCTCCTCGTCGGTGGTGAGGAGCAGTCCCACGCCGGCCGACTCATCCAGGCCCAGCAGCGCGAGTGCCCCGATGGCCTGGACGGCACCGGTCTTCATGTCGAAGACACCGGGTCCGCGCATGCGGTCGCCGTCGACGGCCCAGGGGATGCGCGCGAGCGTGCCGACCGGCCACACCGTGTCGAGGTGTCCGAGCAGGAGGACTCGTGGATGCTCGGGCCCCCACCGCAGCACGGGACGTCCCTCGTGCTCCTCGATGCGCGGCGGACTGCCCAGCCAGGTGGCGACGACATTCGCCGCCGTCGTCAGGCAGGAGCGGCATGCGTCGATGTCTGCGGAGGGCGACTCGACCTCGACGAGGGTGCGCACAGCCCCGATCAGTTCGTCCTGGCGGGCGCGCGCGGCGGCAAGCAACTCGGCGGTCACCGGCCCATGGTGCCTCATGGGCGCCGTGGGCACGTGGTCGGAGGGTGGCCCGGATACGGTGCCCCCTGTGGACCTGCACATCGAGGCGGCCAGTCGAGGCGTACGCGTGGAGATGGCGGATGAAGCCGACTCCCTGGCCGCCGCGCGGGCGGTATTCGACCAGGTGTGGCCCGGCGAGGGCACCCAGGTCACGTCCAACCTGCTGCGCGCCCTCGTGCACGCCGGTGCCTACTGCAGTGTCGTCATCGACGAGGACACCGAGAGGGTCGTCGGGGCAGCGCTCGGCTTCCCCGCGCGTGACGCGTCACTCGCCGGAGGCGTCTACCTCCACAGCCACATGGCCGCGGTGGTCGAGGGGATGCGCGATCGCGGGATCGGATCGGCCATCAAGCAGCACCAGCGTGCATGGGCGATTGAGCAAGGCATCCCGGTCGTGTCCTGGACCTTCGATCCGCTCGTACGCCGCAATGCCCATCTCAACGTCAACCGGCTCGGCGTGGAGGTCCGCGACTACCACCCGGACTTCTACGGCGTCATGACCGATGCGGTCAACGCCGGTGATCGCACGGACCGGCTGGTCGCCTGGTGGGAGGTCGACTCTGCCCGGGCGCATGCGGCCGCCCGTGGCGACCTGGAGATTCCTGATCACGACGCCCTCCTGGGCTTGAGCCGTGATCTCATCAGGGTGGATGGCTCCGGCCCGCGCCTGTCCGACCTTCCCGCGCGGGGTGAGACTGTGCTCGTCTCCCTGCCTGATGATGTGGTCAGCCTGCGCCGCGCCGATCCTGAGCTCGGCCTGCAGTGGAGGCTTGCGGTGCGCTCGGCACTCACATCAGCATTCGCCGCTGGCCTGCGCGTCTCCGCCGTCACCAGCGACGGTGCCTATGTGCTCAGCCCAGTGGAGGAGCAGTGACGTCCATCGACCTGATCCGGCTGCATCGCATCGACATGCCCCTCGTGCGTCCCTTCCGCACGTCTTTCGGCACCCAGGAGGCACGCGACGTGCTCCTCGTCGAGGTGGTGAGTGAGGGAGTGTCGGGATGGGCGGAGTGCGTCGCCATGGAGTGGCCCGGCTACTCCCATGAGTACGTCGATGGCGCGGTCGATGTGCTCGTCGAGCACCTCATCCCCGCTGTGCTGTCGGATCGGCTGCTCAACCCCCATGAGGTCCACGGTCGGATGCGCCGGTTCCAGGGCCACCCCATGGCCAAGGCGGCGCTGGAGACCGCCGTGCTCGATGCCTGGCTGCGCCAGCGCGGGCAGTCGTTGGCGGACTACCTGGGCGCCGTGCGCGACGAGGTGGACTGCGGTGTCTCCGTCGGGATCCCGCGGAGCCTCGATGCCCTGCTGGAGGAGGTCGCGTCGTACGTCGACGCCGGCTATCGGCGCATCAAGCTCAAGATCGAGCCCGGCTGGGACGTCGAGGCCGTGCGCGCGGTGCGCGAGGCGTGGCCGGCCATGCCCCTGCAGACCGATGCCAATCAGGCCTACACGCGCGATGACTCAGACATGCTCGCCGCGATGGATCCCTACGGTCTGCTGCTCGTGGAGCAGCCACTGCCGGAGGATGACCTGCGCGGTCACGCCCTGCTCGCGGAGCGCATCGCGACTCCGGTGTGCCTGGACGAGTCGATCATCTCCGTCGCGACGGCCGACAGCGCGATCGCCTTCGGTGCGACGAGTGTCATCAATATCAAGCCCGGCCGGGTCGGCGGCTATCTCGAGGCCAAGGCCATCCATGACCTGTGCCTGGAGCGAGGCATCCCCGTGTGGTGCGGCGGCATGCTCGAGACCGGCATCGGGCGAGCCGCCAACATCGCCCTCGCGGCCCTGCCGGGATTCACCCTCCCGGGCGACACGAGTGCGTCCAGTCGCTACTTCGCCACGGACATCACCGAGCCCTTCGTCCTCGAGGACGGTCGCCTGCGCGTCCCCACCGCTCCGGGTATCGGCGTAGATCCGATCCCTGCGCTGCTCGCGGAGTTCACGACATGGTCGGCGGAGATCGACCTGCGCTGACGCCTTAGTGCACGTGGTCGGGGATGTCCGCCGCGACGATGCGCGAGACGGCGTAGGTGCGGACCTCGCCGGTGAGGCGGTCCACGGCGGTGAGCATCCCGGCCTGCAGGCGCATCGGATCCACCAGCCCTTCGGCATCGCCATAGTCGAGGCGCACGGTGAGCGAACCGGTGATGGCGCGTCGCAGGACGGCCATCGTCTCGGTGGCCGGCATGGGTTCGAGCGCGTCGCCGCCGGTGGACGCTGACGCGCCGGATGTGGTCGATGCCTGGCCTGCGCGCAGCGTCGCGATGGCCGCCGTGACGAGAGCGGGCGTGGCATCGCGGCGGGCGATGGGCGCTCCTGCGGCGCCTCGCGGCGCGCGTGCCCTGCGCCGGGGGGCGTGGGCGACCTGCCCATCGGCAGTCTCGGCGACCGGGTGCAGGCCGAGGTCGCGCAGGATGGCGACAGCGTCCTCGACCCGGCCGGACACGGTGACGACGGTGGGCGAGACACGCACACAGCCGAGGTCCTCCGCGCGAGGGTCAGCCATGAGCGCGAGGAGCGCCGACTCGTCATCGCAGCGGACGTACGCGGTGGCGATTCCCACACGCACCATGCCGTGTCGTCGTGCGGCGTCCTCGACGAGGTAGGCGAGCGGCTGGGGGATGGGCGTGCGCGAGATCCGAGCGAGGAAGTCGA
This sequence comes from Actinomycetota bacterium, assembly GCA_016870425.1. GTDB lineage: Bacteria > Actinomycetota > Actinomycetes > S36-B12 > S36-B12 > Mxb001. Next base: position 6,624 of record VGBQ01000121.1, read on the forward strand.
GCATGCCCGCGGGGTCGCGGCCCGCGTCCAGCGCTCGGCGCACAGATGCGGAGCTGAAACGATGCACGATGGCACCACCGGTGCTCTCGACATCGGCCATGAGCCGCAGCTCGCGGGCGATGTCGGGCAGCAGGGGCCCGGGAGCGATCGCCGTGAGATCCGCCTGGATGAGAACGTGGTCGAGCGGCTCGGGCATGGCTGCGCGCGCGGCCTGCAGGGCGTCCGCCTCGTCGTGGGCGGCAGACCTGCCCATGTCGGCCAGCGCCCCGCCGCCTGTGAAACCGAGGATCTCGAGTTCGTCGAGGATGGCGCGGATCTGCTCGCTGCGCTGCGAGCTCGCCTGGCGGGGTGCGCGTGCGTCGATGGCGCCGACGACCCTCTGCGCCTCCCTGGGTGCATGGCCGGGGGGCAGGGTCTCGAGCGCGGTGATCACCTGCTCGCGCAGCAGCGGCTGCCCCCGTCGCTCCACATCGTCCGACAGGGGATTCGCCTCGGTCCCCGCGATGGCCGGCGCCCGCCGACTCGTCCACCAGGCGCGGGCCAGGCGCAGCCACTGCTCCTCCAAGGGCGCGTCGTGCCAGTCGTCGTAGGCGGTCGTCGGGCGCCAGTGCTCGTCGGCCTCGCCGTCTCGGCCGATCAACTGGGCGGCGTACGCCGTCTCGATCCACAAAGCGGCGGTCCGCTCGTCGACGTCGAGTGCGCGCGCCGTGGACGCGAGATCGCGGACTCCGATGCCCCCCTTGCGCAGGACGCCGGGTGCGCCGTCATCCGCCCAGGACTCCGCGATCGCGATGACGCCGAGCACGGTGGCCAGCGCATGCTGGCCGGCGGTGCGCTCGACCACTCCGGGATCCCTCGCGATTGCCTCTATCGGGGGAGGCGGCCATGTGATGCGTGCCGTGCCCGCGCTTGAGAGTGACTCGCGAGCGGTGCGCACGAGCCGGAGTGCCTCGTCATCTCCCCAGACCAGAGCGAGCTCGCGCAGCCGATCCAGCGCCGCGGTGACCTCGGTCGCAAGGCTCGGGTCGAACCCCGCGAGGACCGTCTCGGTGTCGCATGGCTCCGCGTCGGCGACCAGTCCCGCGACCGCCAGCGCCAGCCCGTCGAGCCGGTCGAGTGCGCGCGCGGTGGACACGGCTGAGCCGGCACGGGCGGCCAGCGCCGTCATATCGGCGGGCACGGGGTGCAGCAGGTCGGGACGCCCGGACAGCAGCCGCGCGAGGTCATCATCGCTGCGGCCGCGCAGGTCGTCGGCGAGGCTGCGGGCGGGCACCGGATGACGTTACCCCTAGGCTCACCGAGTGCGCGCGATCGGCTTCGACCTGGACATGACCCTGGTCGACTCTGCCGATGGGATCGTCACCTCGGTCCAGCACGTGGTCGCGCAGTACGGCGTCGACGCGGACGGCGAGGAGATCCGATCGACGATCGGCCTG
>VGBQ01000122.1 GCA_016870425.1 Actinomycetota bacterium
ATCCGGCGAGGCACGGAGGGCTATCTCCGTGACGCGAGCGCGAGTGTCTTCCTCCTGGGCTACATCTCGCTCATGGCGGGCTTCGCCATGCTCATGCTGTCCTCACCGGATGGCCCCTGGCGCATCGTGGTCTTCATCCTGCTCACCATCGGCAACGACATCGGGGGCTACGCCACCGGAGTGCTCTTCGGCCGGCATCCCATCGCCCCGCAGGTCAGCCCCAAGAAGTCATGGGAGGGCTTCGCCGGCTCCCTCGTCGTGCAGTGCCTCATCGGTGTCGCGGCATTCATCTGGATCTTCGGCGCTCCCTGGTGGCAGGGGCTCGTCATGGGGGCTGTCCTCACCGTCACCGCCACCGCCGGCGACTTCATCGAGAGTGCCATCAAGCGCGACATCGGGGTGAAGGACATGGGCAGCCTGCTACCCGGACACGGTGGCATCATGGACCGCCTGGACTCCCTCGTCATCAACGCCTTCGCCGCGTGGGCGCTCTTCGCGCTCTTCCTCGGCCAAGGCTGATGCGACACTGGTCCCATGCCCGTGCCCGGTGAACTCACCCTGGAGGCACCCCGCAGGGGGCGCCCGCCCGCGCATCTCGCCGATCTCGATATGGCGGGGCGACGCGAGGCCATGATCGGCCTCGGGCTCCCGGCCTTCCGCGCTGATCAAGCCTCGCGCCACTACTTCGGCCGCCTCGAGACGGACGCCTCGACGTGGACCGACTTCAGCCCGGCCGATCGCGACACGGTCGCGCAGGCACTCCTTCCCGACCTCCTCACTCCCGTGCGCGAGCTCTCCTGCGACGATGGGGCGACCGTCAAGATCGTGTGGCGGCTGCATGACGGCTCACGCGTGGAGTCCGTGCTCATGGGCTACCGCGACCGCATCACCATCTGCGTGTCCTCGCAGGCAGGGTGCGGCATGAACTGCCCCTTCTGCGCGACCGGGCAGGCGGGGCTGACGCGCAACCTCTCCACGGCGGAGATCGTCGAGCAGGTGCTGGCAGGCTCGCGGATGGTGCGCAGCGAGGCCTTTCCGGGTGATCGTGAGCGTGTGAGCAACGTCGTCTTCATGGGCATGGGGGAGCCGCTGGCCAACTACCGTGCCCTGATGGGCGCCATCCGTCGCCTGGTCGATCCGGTGCCCGCCGGGCTCGGCATGTCAGCACGAGGCATCACGGTGTCGACGGTGGGCCTGGTGCCACGGATGCGGGAGCTGGCCGACGAAGGTCTGCCGCTGCGCCTGGCTGTTTCCCTCCACGCGCCCGATGACGAGCTCAGGGACACCCTGGTGCCCATCAATACGCGCTATCCCGTCTCCGAGGTACTCGATGCCGCATGGTTCTACGCCGAGCGCACGGGTCGGCGTATCAGCATCGAATACGCCCTCATCAAGGACGTCAACGACCAGCGCTGGCGGGCCGAGCTCCTAGCCAAGCGTCTGCGCGGGCACCTCGTGCACGTCAATCTCATCCCGCTCAACCCCACGCCCGGGTCGCTCTGGACTGCCTCGCGAGCTGATGACGAACGCGCGTTCGTGCGGGCTCTGGAGGAGGCGCACGTGCCGGTCACTGTCCGCGACACGCGGGGCCGTGAGATCGACGGTGCCTGCGGTCAACTGGCCGCCACGGCACCATGAGTGGGTGAGCAATCAGGTTCAAGCCCCAGATCCCGGCGATAGTGACGACAACCTGCTGATCCCGGCGCACGGACCCGGGGTGCGTAGGGCGGTCATTGCCTCGATCGTGCGCGCGGTGGCCATCTCCGCGGCGGCGGTGCTGCTCTCCGTCATCATGGACCTCAACTTCGTACCCCAGCCCCTGCGGCTTCTCTTCGGCGTCGCCTTCATCGTGCTCTGGGTTGTCGTCTACGTGTTCTACTTCCGCTTCCAACTCAAGAAGATCCAGCACGCGCCCTATCCCATGATTCGCGCGTGGGAGACACTGCTCGTCGGAGCGGTGCTCTTCATCACCATCTTTGCCAACGCCTACCACCAAATTGCGCTACTTGACCCCGCGGCGTTCACGGAAAACCTTGATCTCTTCACGGCCTACTACTTCTCCGTGACCGTGCTCGGGACTGTCGGGTTTGGCGATATCACCCCGGTCACCACCTTTGCCAGGGCGATTTCCATGGTGCAGATGATCGTCGATCTGGGGATCATCGCCTTCAGCGTCCGGCTGCTGACCCGTGAGGTCAAGCAGACGCGGGGGGCGAGGGCTGCATCATCGGACGCAGCGTGAGGCGCTAGCGTCGTCCCCGTGGGCGCGGCGTATGACGAAGCCCGGCGGCGTAGCCTCAGCGAGCCGGGTGACTTCTGGGGCGAGGCTGCCGGCCTCATCGACTGGGTCACCGAGCCCACCCAGGTCCTGGATGATTCGCGTCCTCCCTTTTATCGGTGGTTCCCCGACGGTGAGTTGAACACCTGCGCCAATGCGCTCGACCGGCATGTGGCCGCTCGTCGAGGTGATCGCATTGCGCTCATCCACGACAGCGCCGTGACAGGGAAGGTCACGACGTTCACCTACGCCGAGCTCCTGGACCGGGTGGCGCGTTGTGCCGGCGTGCTGCGATCCCTCGGCGTGGAGAAGGGCGACAGGGTCGTTATCTACATGCCTCTCGTGCCTGAGGCTGCCATCGCAATGCTGGCATGCGCTCGCCTGGGCGCCCCCCACTCGGTGGTCTTCGGGGGCTTCGCGCCAGCAGAGCTCGCTGCGCGCATCGACGACGCAGAGCCGAAGGTCATCGTGTCCGCGTCCTGCGGGATCGAGGGCACCCGAGTAGTGGAGTACAAGCCCCTGCTCGATGAAGCCCTGGAGCTCACCGCCCACCGACCGCACACCTGTGTCATCCTGCAGCGGCCTCAGGCTGCCGCGCCCCTGGGCCCTCTCGACGTGGACTGGGCGCAGGTGATGGACGCGGCCGAGCCGGTGGGTCCGGTCACGGTGGGCGCGACCGATCCCCTCTACGTGCTCTACACGTCAGGCACGACCGGCAAGCCCAAGGGCATCGTGCGCGACAACGGCGGACACGCCGTGGCGATGGCGTGGTCACTGCCCAACGTCTACGGGATCGGTCCTGACGACGTGTGGTGGGCGGCATCGGATGTCGGCTGGGTCGTCGGCCACTCCTACATCGTCTACGCGCCGCTCATCACTGGATGCACGACCGTGATGTACGAAGGCAAGCCGGTCGGCACCCCTGATGCGGGTGCCTTCTGGCGTGTCGTCGAGCAGCATGGCGTCAATGGGCTCTTCACCGCCCCCACCGCCATCCGGGCCATCAAGAAGGACGATCCGCAGGGCGCCTTGATCGCCGAGCGCGATCTGTCGTCGCTGCGCACGCTCTTCCAGGCCGGTGAGCGATTGGACCCGGACACCTTTGCGTGGGCGTCGGAGCACCTGGGCGTGCCCGTCGTCGACAACTGGTGGCAGACGGAGACCGGCTGGCCGATGGCTTCGAGCATGCGTGGGCTGGACCCTCTGCCGCTGAAGCCCGGGTCGCCGTCGGTGCGCGTGCCCGGCTTCGATGTGCGTGTCGTTGACGAGCACGGTCATGAGGTGCCGGCGGGCACGGAGGGCAACATCGTCGTGCGCCTTCCCCTACCACCGGGGACGCTCCCGACCCTGTGGGGTGACGATCAGCGCTATGTCGAGGCCTATCTCAGTGCCTTTCCGGGCTACTACTCCACCGGCGACGGCGGCTATCTCGACGACGACGGCTACCTCTACGTCATGGGTCGCACGGACGACGTCATCAATGTGGCCGGTCATCGACTCTCGACGGGATCGATGGAGGCGGTCGTCTCCACCCATCCGATGGTGGCCGAGTGTGCGGTCATCGGCGTCCATGACCAGATCAAGGGGCAGGTGCCGCGGGCCTTCGTCGTGCTCAAGGCGGGTACGCAGGCCGATCCCGGAGCGCTACAGGCTGAGATCGTCGAGATGGTGCGCGACAGGATCGGTCCGGTCGCAGCGCTGCGGCAGGTGGCCGTCGTCCCGGCGCTACCCAAGACGCGATCGGGCAAGATCTTGCGCCGCACCATGCGCGGCATCGCTGATGGCCGCGACGAGCCGGTGCCTTCGACGATCGAGGATCCGGGCGTGCTTGAGGCGTTGGCACCTCTGCTGAGAGGTGACCCGTGAGCGGGCCTCTCGAAGGGATCGTGGTGGCCGACTTCAGTCGCGTCCTCGCGGGGCCCTACGCCACGATGTTGCTCGGTGATCTGGGCGCCGAGGTCGTCAAGGTCGAGCGCCCCGGTTCGGGCGACGACACCCGCGCGTGGGGTCCGCCATACGCCCCATCAGGCCAATCGACGTACTTCGCGGGAGTCAATCGCAACAAGATCTCCGTGGGCATCGACCTCGCCACTCCCGAGGGCGTTCTGGCCGCGCGCGAACTCATCGACCGGGCCGACGTCGTGGTCGAGAACTTCAAGGTCGGCACACTGGAGCGCCTCGGCTTGGACTACGCCAGCGTGAGCGCCCACCACCCGGGGCTCATCTTCTGCACGATCAGCGGCTTCGGCTCGGGGGAGGGCCGCGACCTGCCCGGCTACGACCTGCTCGTGCAGGCCATGGGTGGACTCATGAGCATCACGGGCCCAGCGCCGGGCGAGCCGACCAAGGTGGGAGTGGCGCTCGTCGACGTCATCACCGGACTCCACGCAACCGTCGGCGTGCTGGCTGCACTCCACCATCGGGATGCGACCGGCGAGGGACAGTTGCTCGAGGTCAATCTGATGTCGTCTCTGCTGTCCGCGCTCGTCAATCAGTCGTCGGCGTACGCCGCCGGCGGGGTCGTGCCGGGCATCCTGGGCAATGCGCACCCGTCGATCTCGCCCTACGAGGTCTACGCCACGGCCGACCGCCCGCTGATCATCGCCGTCGGCAATGACCGGCAGTTCGCGTCGCTCGCGGAGGTCGTGGGAGCGCCGCAACTCGCGGGCGATGCGCGCTTCGCCACCAACCCCGAGCGGGTGGCGAATCGAGTCGCCCTCAAGGAGGAGCTGCTCGGGCTGCTGCAGGCAGCGGGTGCCGACGAGTGGCAGCGGCGCCTGACGGCAGTCGGGGTGCCCTGTGGGCCGATCAACGACATCGGCCAGGTCTTCGCGCTCGCGGATCGCCTGGGGCTGGCCCCCATCGTCGACGCGGGTGGCACCCCGACGGTGGCGCACCCCATCCGGTTCGATCGGACGCCGGCGACCTACCGGCTGGCGCCACCGGATGCACCCGAGGCCTAGCGGAAGGCGGGGATGCCCGTCAGGGCCTGACCGATGATGAGGGTGTGCATCTCGTTGGTGCCCTCGTAGGTGTAGACCGACTCGAGGTTGTTCATGTGCCGGATCACGGGGTACTCCAGCGTGATTCCGTTGCCTCCCAGGATCGAGCGGCACTCGCGCGCGATGGCGAGCGACTCGCGCGCATTGTTGAGTTTGCCGAGGCTGACCTGCTCGGGAGTGATCGCATGCTGATCCTTGAGCCGGCCGAGGTGGAGAGCGAGGAGCATGCCCTTGCCGAGCTCGAGCGTCATGTCGGCGAACTTCTGCTGAGTCATCTGGTAGCCGGCGATGGGCTTGTCGAACTGCTCGCGGTCGATGGCATAGCCGAGGGCCGTCTCAAGACAGTCGCGAGCGGCGCCCAGCGTCCCGAAGGCGATGCCGAATCGCGCCTCGTTGAGGCAGGCGAGGGGACCCTTGAGGCCGCGTACGCCGGGCAGCATGGCTGATGCGGGCAGTCGGACTCCATCAAAGACGAGTTCCGCTGTCACCGAGGCCCGCAGGGACATCTTCTTGTGGATCTCCCTGGCCGAGAAGCCGGGCGTGTCGGTAGGGACGACGAAGCCGCGAATGCCGTCGTCGGTCTGGGCCCACACGATGGCTACGTCGGCGACCGTGCCGTTGGTGATCCACATCTTGGAGCCGTCGAGCATCCAGTCATCGCCATCTCGTTTGGCTGAGGTGCGCATGCCTGAGGGGTTCGAGCCGAAGTCGGCCTCGGTGAGTCCGAAGCAGCCGATGAGTTCGCCCTTGGCCATGCCGGGCAGCCATTCCTCCTTGTGCTCATCGCTGCCGAAGGCGTGGATGGCGTACATCGCGAGCGAACCCTGGACACTCACGAGCGAGCGGATGCCGGAGTCGCCGGCCTCGAGTTCCATTGCGGCGAGGCCGTAGGACACGGCATTGGTCCCCGCGCAGCCGTAGCCCTCCAGGTGCATACCGAGCACGCCGAGCTCGCCGAACTCACGAGCGAGTTCGCGCGCCGGGATCGTGCCGGCCTCGAACCAGTCGGCGACCTCGGGCTTGATGCGCCGATCGACGAAGTCGCGCACGACGTCGCGGATCGCGCGCTCCTCCTCGGTGAGCAGGCCGTCGATAGCGAAGAGCTCGAGGGGCTGGCGGGGCGCGCTGCTCACGGGACCTCCGAAGTTCGTGCCGGGGTATCCCGGTCAGCCCAGTATCCCGCAGGGCGTCGGATCCGCCCCCCTTGGCCTCGGGGGCCGAATCTGGCGGCCCGGGCCTGGTCGACCGGAGGCATGCGCCAGGATGTGGGTCATGTCACGGTCTTCCCGTCCCCTGCTGTCCCGCATCCGAGTACCCCGCGATCTGGACCCCTCCTCGCGTGCGGGTCTCATGCTCGCCGCGGTCAGCGTCGGCCTGTCCTACCAGCCCAACCTCCTCACCCGGAAGAGCATCGACCAGGGGATCATCACCGGCCTCTCCGGCCTGGCGGCCTACACCTGGGGCACGTCAGCGCACAGTGCGCTGAGCGCTCTGGGCTCGCGCGTGGGGGGTCGTCGCGGCCAGGTAGCGGGGGATGCGCTCGTCGTCCTGGGCTCCGTGGCGGCGAACCGGCTGCTCGCCTGGCGTGAGCATGAGCCCGCGTGGCGGTCGTCGGCGCGCCTGGGTGCCGGTGCGATGGCTGCCGCGGCGGCGACGGGCATGGCCTCCCGCGTCATCGAGGAGATCCCCAGCACACCGGTGCGCATAGCGGCGACAACCGGTGGTGTGGCCGCCCTTGGCGGTGGCGTCTATGGCCTGACGCGTCTGATGGGCCAGCAGATCGGCGCGAGTGAGTTGGAGCAGTTCCGGGCATCGCGCGACGAGGGGCTCGGGGGTGTCGTTCGCGCCATCCGCGAGATCGCCACCGGGGAGCCTGAGGATCTCAATCAGGATCAGGACCTCACGGTGGATCCGCTGGTTGCTACCGGCATTGGCCTCGCCGTGACCGGCAGTCTGCTGAGCCTCGCCGCCGTCGAATCGCGAGTCACTCGGCTGTGGGGTCGCGGCGTCGCCTCTCTCTTCGGCGGCACGCCCGAGGACCACGCCACGGTCGCACGCGGACTCACCGCGGCCGCCACGGTGGTCGTCGGCGCCCTCGCGCTGAAGTTCGTCGATCGTGAGCTGGGCAACGCGGGCGAGGGCATGGAGCCCGCGCACGCCACGCCCCCGGACATCCCTGAGATCACCGGATCTCCCGTCTCGGGTCGTTCGTGGTCGGACCAGAGCCGAGAGGGACGCCGCTGGCTCAGCATGGTGCTGCGCCCGGACACGATCTCCGCCGTCATGGGGGAGCCCGCTCAGCAACCCATTCGCGTCTACGCCAGCCTCCAGAGCGCGACGACGAAGGAGGGACGCGCCCAGGTGCTGCTGGATGAGATCGACAGAACCCGTGCGCTGGAGCGTCCCTATGTCGCCCTCTGGTCACCCACGGGATCGGGTTACGTCAACTACGTCGCCTGCGAGACGTTCGAGTACCTCACGGGCGGAAACTGCGCGAGCCTGGCCATCCAGTACTCCGTCCTGCCCTCCTCGCTGTCACTCGCGGACGTCAAGCGTGGGACTGATCAGACGCGCATGGTCTTTGCTGGGATCGCCCAGCGCCTTGCGGCCATGCCCCCGGAGAAGCGCCCGCGCGTGTTCCTCTTCGGCGAGAGCCTGGGTTCCCAGGTCAGCGAGGAGATGTTCGAGGGGATGGGGGTATTCGGCCCG
>VGBQ01000123.1 GCA_016870425.1 Actinomycetota bacterium
CGCGCGAACTGCGTCGCGAGGGGATCCGCCTCGTGGACATCCGGCCGCCGCACACCGAGACGGGCCTGGCCCAGCGGCCACTGTCGGGCACCGCGCCCCGCCTGCCTCAGGGTCTGGACCCGCAGCAGGTGGCTGACCGCATCGTGGCCGCGCTGCGTGACGGAGAGAAGGACCTGCCGAGCACGGCCTTCACGGGGTAGCGCACCTGCCGACTCGCTGTCATGCGTGGCTTGCGTGGCGAGCGTCGATCGATGGGGTCGGAGATCCGTGGCCTGAACTTTGGGCGGATAGTGCCCATAGACGGCCGGATTCGCCCAAAGTTCGCGTCGGAGGGACGCTCAAACTGATGTCGCGGCAGACGGGCGCTTACTGCGAGGCGCAGGCTGCGATGCGCTCGAGCAGCCGCTTCTCCGACACCGGATGGGGCGTGCCGAGATGTTGCGCCCACAGGCTGACTCGCAGCTCGGCGATATCGGCGCGGGTGGCGCGACCCTCCGGTGAGGATTGGCGCTCCGAGGGCAGAGCGAGGAAGGCATCCTCGACCCGGTGCACCTGCTCCATGCGGGTGAGGTCGCGGACCGCGTCGCGCGGCAGCGCGGCTAGTCGTGTCTGGAGCGCGCGCAGGTAGCGCTCCAGGTCCGGGATCCCTCGCTCGCGCACACGCGCGAGCACGTGACCTCCGACGAGGTCCTCCAGATGTGCGCCCGCATCGTCGTACGCCGCGCGCGCCATGGACGGTGGGTCAGCGTCGAGTTGCTGCCGGAGGTCCCACCACAGGTCCATCACGGGCACCGCGGCCTGCAGGAGCCGGCGTAGGGCACTCACGCGGGTGCGCCGAAACTCGGCGCGCAGGCCGGCAAACTCGTCCGCCGTGAGTGGCGCTCCTCCCGCTGCCTCCATGAGATCGCGCGCGACAGCCTCGGATGCATCCTCGATGAGCGAGGCGACTGATCCCTCGGGATTGCGGCCGAGTGCGAGCTTGTCGCGATCATCCAGTCGCAGGTCGCCCAGCCGCAGAGGCTCGGTGAGGAAGAGCAGGCGCGCCACTCCGCGTGGATGCTGCCGGTCGCGCTCGGCGGGAGAGGGAAAGACGCGGACCGCGACGGTGCCGTCGTCAGCGGCCAAGAGGCCCGGCCACGCGGGCGCACCGCCCGACGTCGTGACCTCGCCCGGGAGTTCCGGCCACTCCGTCACCCCGGTTGCCTCGAGATGCGGAAGCGCCTCGCGGATCGCCTCGGCCGTGTTGGTCGCGCACGTCACGCGCAGGTGAGCCAGGTCCTTGCCGGCAGCGATCTCGCGGCCGTGGGCGTCCTCGACCAGGACGGTGGGCCGCAGGTGATCGGGCAGTGATGCGAAGGGCCAGTCGCCGGGCGCGATGATGACGTCGAATTGCTGGCGCGCCGCCGCGCTGAGGGATGTGCGAGGAGTCGCGGCGTCGATGCGCGGTGCGAGTCGTCGAGCCGCCTCCGGCGCGGGGCCCATCGCCTTGCGCAATTGCTTGGGCAGGCTGCGCACCAGCCCGGCAACGAGGTCCTCGCGATAGCCGCGGACATGGGCGAGGAAGGCGTCATCGGGCAGTGAGGCCAGCGCCGCCACGGGCACGTGCACGGTGACGCCGTCTCGTGGATCTCCGGGAGAGAAGCGGTAGGAGAGGTAGAAGGCTCCCCAGGTGCCGGGGAAGTCCTCCTCGACGGGCAGAGCATCCTCGAGGTCCTCCGGCATGTCGAGGAGGTGGGGGTTCGTGAGTCGCTCGCGACGCCACCAGGCGTCAAAGGCACGTCCAGACGTGATGGTCTCCGGCACGCGCGAAGCGAAGAAGCGCGCGAGAGCGTCCTCGTCGAGTCGGTCCTCGGGAAGGCGTGCCCGGCGCATGCGCTCGCGCATCTGCTCCAGCGCCTCGGCGATGGAGTCGAGTTCGGCGTGATGATGTGCCCACTCCCCGCGCACGAGAGCGTGCAGGACGAAGAGTCGATGCGCAGCCTCGGCGTCAATGCGGTCATAGGGGATGCGTCGCCCGGCCACGATGGGCAGGCCGAGCATGATGACCCGCTCGACGCACACCGCGCGCGCCTGGCGCGACGACCACGCTGGCTCGGAGTGCGATCGCTGGGCGAGTGCACCGGCGAGAGGCTCGATCCACGCCGGATCGATCCGCGCGACCATGCGCCCCCAGAGGCGTCCGGTGTCGACCATCTCGGCGGCGACGACCCACTCAGGCTTGGACCGAGCCAGTGCCGAGCCAGGCCACAGCGAGAACCTCGCGTCGCGTGTGCCGCGGTACGGCGGGAGGCGTGTGGAGCGCGTGCCCTCCTCGGGCGCGCGCATGCCGACGTGTGAGAGCAGGCCCGCGAGCACGGACCTGTGAATCGCATCTCCCTCACGCGACACACCATCGCCGGGACCCTGGAGGCGCAGCGCGGAACGCAACTGGCCCACCAGGTCCTGCCACTCTCGCACGCGCAGGTAGTGGATGAACTCCTCGCGGCATTGCTTGCGGAATCGCGTGGAGGACAGTGACGACTGCGCCCGCTCCAGGTGGTCCCAGAGGTTGAGGACGGTCAGGATGTCGGAGGTGGGATCCACGAATCGCGCGTGTGCGGTGTCGGCCGCTGAGGCCTGCTCCTCGGGTCGTTCGCGCGGGTCGCGGATGGCCAGCGCGGCAGCGATCACGACCACGTCGTCAACGCAGCCTTCTCGCTCTGCCTGCAGCACCATCCTGCCCAGCCGGGGATCGAGGGGGAGCCGAGCGATGCGGCGGCCGATCTCTGTCACGCGGCGCTCCAGCGCCTCGCCGGGAGATCCGGGGCGGATCGCGCCCACCTCTTCCAAGATCGCCGTCCCCGCGGCTACCGCCCGCCGATCAGGCGGATCGAGGAACGGGAAGTCGGTGACATGGCCGAGGCCGAGCGTCGCCATCTGGAGCAGGACACTCGCGAGATTGGTGCGCACGATCTCGGGGTCCGTGAACTCCGGTCGCGCGCGCAGATCGGCCTCGTCGTACAAGCGAATGCACACCCCCGGACCCAGCCGGCCGCACCGGCCTGCTCGCTGAGCGGCACTGGCCTGGGAGATCGGCTCGATGGGCAGGCGCTGGACCTTGAGCCGAGTGGAGAATCGCGACATGCGCACCTGGCCGGTGTCGACGACCGACCTGATGCCCGGAACGGTGAGGGAGGTCTCGGCGACATTGGTGGCCAGCACCACCCGACGGCGCACATGCGGGGCGAAGACGCGGTGCTGCTCCTCAGCGGAGAGTCGCCCGTAGAGAGGCGTGAGCTCCACCGATTCGGCAAGGCGTTCGGCGAGTGCCTCGCGGGCGTCGCGGATCTCGCGCTCCCCGGTGAGGAAGACGAGAATGTCACCTTCGGTATCGCCGAGGAGTTCCTCGACAGCTGCGCACACGGCGTCCACCTCATCGATGTCCGCGTAGGGCCGATAGCGCACGTCGACGGGGAACGTGCGTCCGGAGACTTCGATGACGGGCGCGCCGCCGAAGTGCTCGCTGAAGCGGGTCGTGTCGAGCGTGGCGGACGTGACGACGACGCGCAGGTCGGGTCGCTGGGGGAGGAGCCAGGCGAGATATCCGAGGAGGAAGTCGATATTGAGGGACCGCTCATGTGCTTCGTCGATGATGATCGCGTCATATGCGCGTAGGAGACGGTCGCGGCGTATCGATGCCAGGAGGACGCCATCCGTCATCACAGTGATGGCAGTGTCCTCTCGCGTGCGGTCGGTGAATCGCACGCGATAGCCGACGCCCGCACCGACTGTCGTGCCCAGCTCGTCGGCCAGTCGCTCGGCGACGGCACGGGCGGCGATGCGTCGCGGCTGAGTGTGGGCGATCCTCGGCCCGGACGACTCTGAGGAGGCGAGGACCTCGAGGAGCATCTTGGGGACCTGGGTCGTCTTGCCTGAGCCGGTCTCTCCAGCGACCACCACGACCTGGTGGTCCCGGAGCGCCGCGACGATGTCATCGCGTCGCCCCGAGACCGGCAGGTCCGCGGGGTAGAGGATGCGCCATCTCGGCGCCTGCCTCGTCACGAGTGCACCCTAGAAGGGGTGCCCCGGGTGGTGCTTAACCGCGGTGGCGGCGGGCGAGCCAGTGTGCTTCCGCACGATCCCGGTCGCCGGCACGCCGCTCCTCAGGGGTTTGCCTCGTGAGAATCGAGGACCACACTGATCCGAACGGCGACATGGATATCACTCCCTAGCGGGGCCTCCGCGGGTGTGCGAGGCCCCTCGCGGTGCGGGGGATCTCCCCGACCGCTCTCCACTGTGCCGGAGCTGAGAGTGCACCGTCATGGGGGGGATCTGCCCGAGTGGCGTGCGTCACCCCGCCTCTGCGGGGGCGACCCCGTCGCGACTCGCCCCTGCCTCCCGGGATTCAATGGGGCGGTGATCTGGGTTTGGCGGGGGCTCGCGGCCATCGCCGCCCTCCTCGTGGTGCTCGGCATCGGGGTGGCCGCTGCGACGGGACCCATGACCGCCGCCCCCCGGCTCGGCGACCCCCCGCCGGCGTCGGTCGAGGCCACACCCTCGCCCACGGGGGTGGGGCCCATCCCGACCGAGTCCGCGTCACCGGGAGCGGTGACCTACCTACCCCCGGAGGAGCGTCCGATGGCGGTGTTCCTCGGAGACTCCATCACGCGCGGGGCAACGATCGACACGACGTGGGGCGGCGTCACCGAGTGGTCGTGGTTCTACCGCCTGCTGGATGACACGGACGGGGTCGTGACCTACGGCGGGATGGTTGCGGAAAACGGCATGACCACGAGTTGGATGGCCGATCAGGTCTTCAACGCCCTTGCCCTCGGCCCGGACCTGCTCGTCGTACATGGTGGGACGAACGATGTCTCGGGGGAGGTGGACCCGGCGTACGTCATCGCCAACCTCCAGCGCATCAAGGACGCCGCCGACGCGGTCGGTGTGCCGGTGGCCGTCTGCACGATCCCGCCTCGCGACGATCCCGCAGCCGATGCGCGGGCGATGGCGGTCAATGACGCGATCCGCTCGTGGGCAGCGGCCGAGGGCGTCATCCTCCTGGACACGGGCGACATCCTGCGGGATCCGCTGGGGGGCTGGCGCTCGGGCTACACCAACGATGGAATGCACCCGACGCCCGAGGCAGCGGTCCTCATGGCGCGCGCGGCCGCTGAGGCCTTGCGACGGATACCCCTGGGGGTATAGCCTGGTGGTACCACCACGAGGAGGCTCGCACCATGACCGCACCCGGCAGCCCGCACGTCATCGCCCTTGACTCGACGGGTCTGGGTGACCGCAGTTATCTCGTGCACGACGGCCAGAGCGCCCTGGTTGTCGATCCACAGCGCGACTACGACCGCATCGAGCACCTGGCCGCCGAGCACGGCGTGCGCATCACTCACGTGGCCGAGACCCACTTCCACAATGACTACGTCAGCGGTGGCATCGAGTTGGCACGCAAGCACGGTGCGGAGTACATCGTGCCCTCCGGTTTCGACATCGGGTACGCCGCGACGCAGGTGAGCGACGGCGACACCTTCGGCGTCGGCGCTCTCGCCGTGGAGGCAATCCACACGCCGGGACACACGCCCAATCACATGTCCTACTCCGTGCGCATCGGTGACAACGCCGTGGTGTTCACCGGAGGCGGCCTGCTCTACGGCAGCGTCGGGCGGCCCGACCTCGTGGCACCTGACTTGACGGTCCAGCAGGCCCACGACCAGTGGCACTCCGCGCGCAAGCTCGCCGACCGGCTCGGCGACGAGACGCCGATCTTCCCCACGCATGGCTTCGGCTCGTTCTGCGCGGCGACGCAGGCCCAGGGGCTGTCGTCGACCATCGGCCACGAGAAGGCGAGCAACCCGGTCCTGACCGAGGCCGAGCAGGAGTTCGTCGACACGCTGCTCGCTGGCCTCGATGTGTTCCCGGCGTACTACGCGCACATGGGCCCGGCCAATGTGACCGGCCCCGGCGAGGTGGATCTCGCGCCACCGCAGCCCGTGGACCCCGCCGAGTTGCTTGCCCGCGCGCGCAGGGGGGAGTGGATCGTGGACCTGAGGTCGCGCGAGGTCTTCGCCGCGGGCCACGTGCCCGGGGCGGTCAACTTCGACCTCAGCGGATCGTTCATCAACTACCTCGCCTGGATGATGCCGTGGGGCGCGCCGGTCACGCTGCTGGGTGCCACTCCTGAGCAGGTGGCCCAGGCCCAGCGCGAGCTTGTCCGCGTGGGCATCGACCAGCTCTCGGGGGCGGCCGTCGGCGGACCCGAGACCTGGCTGGAGGATTCAGTGCAGGCCGCCACGCTGCGCCGCATCTCCTTCTCCGATCTCGCGCAGGAGGCTGCGGACATGCATGCGCCGTACATCGTCGACACGCGCCAGATCCTGGAGTGGGAGGCCGGGCACGTCGCGGGAGCGCACTTCATCCCCTTCTACGAGGTGGCGGATCGACTCGGCGAGATCCCGAGGGATCGCCCCGTCTACGTCTACTGCAGATCGGGCTACCGCGCCGCGGCGGTCTCGTCGCTTCTGCAGCACGAGGGCTTCGCCAACGTCGTGCTCGTGGACGACATGTTCGCCCACGCCGGCGAGGCTGGCTTCACCATCGAGGCGACACCGGCCCCCGATCGAGAGCCGGGATGGACCTGGATCGCGTCCCGCGCCGCAGTGCGCTCCTACTCCGAGACCTCGGGAGTCAACGCCTAGGCTCGGGTCGTGACCTTCGAGCGACCGCCGCGCACGAGTGCGAAGTGGCGGGCATACCCGCAGGACGTCCTGCCGCTGTGGGTCGCCGAGATGGACTTCCCGCTCGCCGAGCCCATCGCGGCCGCCCTGCACGATGCCATCGACCGGTCCGACACGGGCTATCGCTGGGCCGGTGACCTCCCGCAGGCGCTGTCGGACTTCAGCGGGCGTCGCCTGGGCTGGGCACCTGACCCGGCGCGGATCATGCTGCTGGGCGACGTCCTCGTCGGGCTCGCCGAGACTGTACGTCGCCTCACCACCGGCGCGGTGGTCATCACCCCTCCCGTATACCCGCCCTTCTTCCACGTCGCGACCACCATCGTCGGGCGCGACCTCGTCGAGGTGCCGCTTGCCCCGGGAAAGGGGCTCGATCTCGAGGGGCTCGGGGAGGCCTTCGCACCCCCCGAGGTGACCTCCTTCCTCCTGTGCAATCCGCATAACCCCACGGGGGAGATCTGGACGCGCGAGCAACTGGTGGAGATCGCGGCACTCGCTCGACGCCATGACGTGCTCGTCATCTCCGACGAGATCTGGGCCCCGCTGACGATGCCGGGGCGCGCGATGACGCCCTACCTCAGCCTGGGAGAGGAACTCACCGGGCCCGATGTCGCCCTCGTTGCTGCGTCCAAGGCCTTCAACCTCGCCGGCCTCAAGGCCGCGCAGGTCGTCGCCGGATCGGACGAGACCATCAAGCGCCTCACGGAGCGGATGCCCATCGAGGTGACCTACTCCGCTGGACATCTGGGCGTCATCGCGTCACTCGCCGCCTACCGTGACGGTGGCGCGTGGTTGGACGCCACGCGCGAGCAGATTGAGGCCAATGCACACCTCCTCTCGGCCCTGCTCGCCGAGCACCTGCCCGCCGTCGGGTACGTCCCGGGGGAGTCCACCTACCTCGCCTGGCTCGATTGCCGGGGGCTCCGTCTGGGCGATGATCCCGCCGCCGCCTTCTTGGAGCGGGGGCGCGTGGCCCTCAACCCGGGTGCGGACTTCGGTGCAGCCTGGGCGGGCTACGTCCGACTGAATCTCGCGACGACGCCCGACATCATCACCGAGGCTGTCCGTCGGATGAGCGTGGCGACGACGGCGTGACGCCGCTGCAGCGGTCCCGTGCCGGGGCCACGGCCTTCTTTGCCATCAACGGCAT
>VGBQ01000124.1 GCA_016870425.1 Actinomycetota bacterium
TGACCAAGCGGTTCCCGGGGGTCGTCGCCAATGCAGACGTGTCACTGAAGGTCCACAGCGGAGAGATCCTGGCCCTGCTGGGTGAGAACGGCGCGGGGAAGTCGACCCTGGTCAAGATGATCTACGGCCTCTACGAGCCCGACGAGGGAGAGATCCTCATCAAGGGCGAGGCCGTCAGGCTCAAGGGTCCGCGCGATGCCATCCGGCGAGGCATCGGCATGGTTCACCAGCACTTCCAGCTCGTGCCCGTCTTCACCGTGGCCGAGAACGTGATCCTCGGCGATGAGCCTCATCGGGGTCCCTTCGTCAACATGCGCAAGGCGCGGGCTGAGGTGGCGCGGCTGGCAGAGGAGTTCGGCCTGCAGCTCGATGTCGATGCCAAGGTCGAGGACCTGCCGGTTGGCACCCAGCAGCGGGTGGAGATCCTCAAGGCGCTCTACCGCAAAGCAGACATCCTCATCCTCGACGAGCCCACCGCCGTGCTGACGCCGCAGGAGACGGATGACCTGCTCGGTGTGATCAAGGGCTTCGCAGGATCCGGCGTGTCCGTCATCTTCATCACCCACAAGCTCCGTGAGGTCCTGGCCATCGCCGACACCATCGAAGTGCTGCGCGGTGGCCGCGCCGTTGGCACCACGACCCCGAGCGAGACCGACGCTGCGGGCCTCGCGCAGATGATGGTGGGCCGAAGCGTCCTCCTCACCGTCGACAAGTCCCCGGCGCAGACGGGCGATGTCGTGCTCGATGTTGTCGACCTGTCCGCAGCCGACGACATCGGCCTTCCGGCCGTCCGTGACGTTTCGCTCCAGGTGCGCGCGGGCGAGATCCTGGGCATCGCGGGCGTCGAGGGCAATGGCCAGCGCGAGCTCGTGCAGGCGCTCACGGGACTGCGGCCGTGTCGCGCCCGCACCGTCACCGTCCAGGGCCAGGACGCGCTGGGCAAGTCTCCACGAGCCGTCCACGCAATGGGCGTGGGCCACGTACCCGAGGACCGCGAGGCTGATGGGCTCGTGGGCGCCTACTCGGTGGCCGACAACCTCGTGCTCGATCGATACAGCGACCCGGAGTTCGCGCGCTTCGGGGTGCGCGATCTCAAGGCCGTCTCGGCACTGGCCCAGGATCTCGTGGGCCAGTTCGACATCAGGACGCCATCGACTCAGACGACCGCTCAATCTCTCTCCGGCGGCAACAAGCAGAAGGTCGTCATCGCCCGCGAGCTAGCCGCGGAGCCGGCCCTGCTCATCGCCGCCCAGCCCACGCGGGGCGTCGACGTCGGCTCGATCGAGTTCATCCACTCCCGGATCATCGCGGCACGTGACCGCGGGGCCGCCGTGCTCCTGGTCTCCGCGGAGCTTGACGAGGTCCTCGGGCTGTCCGATCGCATCGCGGTGATGTACGACGGCCGCATCGTCGAGACGATGCCCGCCGAGGGTGCCGACCGAGCGCGGATCGGCCTGCTCATGGCCGGGCACGCGGTGAGCGAGACGTGACCGGGGCTGAGCCCTTTGCCGCGGTCGACCTCATCCGCGCCAAGCGCGATGGCGGGGGCCTGGCGGACGATCAGATCGACTGGCTCATCGATGCCTACACCCGCGGTCACGTGCAAGACGAGCAGATGGCCGCGATGGCGATGGCCATCTACTTCCGTGGACTGAGCGAGGCCGAGCTCGTGCGGTGGACCCAGGCGATGATCCGCTCGGGGGAGCGCATGGACTTCTCCTCACTCACGCGCCCCACGGTGGACAAGCACTCCACCGGCGGCGTGGGTGACAAGATCACCCTGCCCCTCGTGCCGATTGTCGCGGCATGCGGCGCCGCCGTGCCGCAACTCTCCGGCCGCGGCCTCGGTCACACGGGCGGCACACTGGACAAGCTCGAGTCGATCCCGGGGTGGCGGGCGCACCTGTCCAACGCAGAGATGCTCGCCGTCCTCGACGACGTCGGGGGAGTGATCTGCGCTGCCGGGTCGGGTCTTGCCCCCGCTGATCGCAAGCTCTATGCGCTGCGGGACGTCACGTCGACGGTCGACATCATCCCGCTCATCGCCTCGTCCATCATGAGCAAGAAGATCGCCGAGGGCACCTCGGCCCTGGTGCTCGATGTCAAGACAGGCTCCGGCGCCTTCATGTCCGACACTGCGCGCGCGGTCGAGTTGGCACGCACGATGGTCTCGCTCGGGCGTGACGAGGAAGTGCGCACCCGCGCGCTCGTCACCGCCATGGACGTGCCGCTCGGGGTCGCCGCGGGCAATGCCCTCGAGGTGGCCGAGTCGGTCGAGGTGCTCGCGGGAGGCGGGCCCGCTGACGTCGTCGAGCTCACGCTCCTGCTGGCCCGGCACATGCTGGAGCTCGTGGGGATCGATGCCGACCCCGCCGAGGCCATCGGCACCGGCCGCGCCATGGATCACTGGCGCCGGATGATCAGGGCTCAGGGGGGCGACCCCGACGCGCCACTGCCCCGGGCGCCCATCGTCGAGACGCTCACCTCTGACCGTGACGGGGTCATCACACGATGCGACGCTCTCGCCATCGGCCGGGCCGCGTGGCGGCTGGGTGCGGGGCGGGCCACAAAGGACGACCCGGTGTCGGCGGCCGCGGGCATCGAGGTCCTGGCCAAGCCCGGCGACGAGGTCCGTGCAGGTGATCCACTGCTGCGACTCCATGCGGATGACACCGGGCGCCTGGACGCCGCGCTGCCCCTGCTGACCGGTGCGGAGCCCGCGGTGATCGTCTCGCCACCGGGCACGGCATTCTCTCGCCTGCCGCTGGTCGTCGACATCATCGACTGAGCACGACACGATCACGCACCTCATGTGATCGATTGGGCGTGTCCCTCGCGTCAATCCCCCCACGAAACCCGGTCATCGGCTAACGCGCACTCGGGGTGCGCGATGTCATCTGGTTGGCACGCGTCCACGCTCCTACCTTCGTCATTGCATGCATTTGCCGCCACATGGTGGTGGATGCCAATCGAGGGGAGCGGGCGTGACGACGTCGACACAGGAGATCATCGAGGCAGAAGTGCGCGATGCCGTGCGCCGCGGGGGGCTGGATCCCCTGCGCGATCGCGCTGCGGTGGAGGAGCTGGTCCGGACCGCTGTGCACCGTCTGGTGTCCCAGTCGGATGGGACGGCAACTGCCGACAGCGACCTCGTGGCCGTCTCGCGACAGGTCATCGACGATGTGGCTGGCTTCGGCCCTCTGCAGCGCTTCTTCGACGATCCCGAGGTCGAGGAGGTGTGGATCAATGCCCCGGGCAGGGTCTTTGTCGCCCGTGGCGGGCGAAGTGAGCTCACGACCGCGGTCCTCACGGAGGCTCAGGTGCGCAGTCTCGTGGAGCGCATGCTCCAGTGGTCGGGGCGGCGGATTGACTTGAGCACCCCATTTGTCGACGCGATGCTCCCGGACGGCAGTCGGTTGCACGTCGCGATCCCGGACATCACACGTGACCACTGGGCTGTCAACATCCGTCGGTTCGTGCACCGGCCTATCGACGTCCACGAGCTCGTGCCCGCGGGCACGCTCTCGGCCGAGGCCGCGGACTTCCTCGAGGCATGCATGGTGAGTGGCCTCAACGTCGTCGTCGCTGGCGGCACGCAGGCCGGCAAGACCACGCTCTTGAATGCGCTACTCGGGTGCGTGCCCTCGAGCGAACGCATCGTGAGTTGCGAGGAGGTCTTCGAGATCCACCTGCCGCATCACCCGGATTGGGTGCCGATGCAGACACGCGACGCGAGCCTCGAGGGCACCGGCGAGATCCCCCTGCGCAGGCTCGTGAAGGAAGCCCTGCGCATGAGGCCCTCCCGGCTGATCGTCGGCGAGGTCCGTCAGGCCGAGGCCCTCGACCTCCTCATCGCTATGAACAGCGGGCTTCCCGCGGCGGCCACCCTGCACGCCAACTCCGCCCGGGAGGCCGTCACGAAGCTATGCACCCTTCCGCTGCTCGCGGGGCAGAACATCGCGGCGGACTTCGTGGTGCCGACGGTGGCGGGCTGCGTCGACATCGTCGTGCACACGGCCACCGGACGTGACGGCCGTCGCCGAGTGAGGGAGATCGCCGCCCTGCCCGGCCGCGTGGAGTCAGGCGTCGTCGAGATCGCCGATGTCTTCACGCGCCGTGGGGCGCACCTGATGCGCGGCACGGGCTTCCCGCCGCACGAGGAGAGATTCGAGGCCGCGGGCTATGACCTAGCTCAGCTCCTGCGCACGGCGAGGGCAGCCGCATGACCGGCGCCCTACTCGGACTTGCGGCAGGGCTCGGCATCCTGCTCATCGTCATCGCCGTCACGTCTCCCCGATCGGCACCCGAGCCGCGTGTGTCCCGGCTACGCCGCCTGGTCGATCGCGCCGGGCTTGCACGCGTCAGCCCCAGCGCCGTGATCGCGGCCTCGGCTGGCCTCGCACTCGTCTCCGGTCTGCTCGTCCTGGCCATCTCCGGTGTCGCTGTGGTCGGTCTGCTCGCCGCCATCGTCGCGGGCTATCTGCCCATAGCGATCCTGCGCCGTCGGGCCCGATCGCGCGGTGTGGCGCTGCGCTCGGCCTGGCCCGATGCGGTGGACATGCTGGGCTCCGCCGTGCGGGCCGGCATGTCGCTCCCGGAGGCTGTCATCGACCTGGGCGAGCGTGGTCCTGAGTCCCTCCGGCCGGCGTTCACGGCGTTTGCGGGGGACTACCGGGCATCGGGTTCCTTCTCCGTGGCCCTGGACCAGCTCAAGGACGAGCTGTGTGATCCCGTGGCCGATCGCGTCATCGTCTCGCTGGGCATAGCTCGCGAAGTCGGGGGCAGCGACCTGGGGCGCGTCCTGGCGACCCTGAGCGACTTCCTGCGCCAAGACGCCCGCGCCCGCGGGGAGATCGAGGCGCGACAGAGCTGGACCGTCAATGCCGCCCGCGTCGCCGTCGCCGCACCGTGGATCACGCTGCTCCTGCTGTGCACCCGCCCGGAGACTGTCGCGGCGTACTCGACCACGACGGGCGCCGTCATCATCGTGGGCTCGGCCCTGCTCTCTGTCGTCGCCTACCGGGTGATGACGTCCATCGGCCGCCTTCCCGACGAGCCGCGGGTGCTCGCATGAGCGCGCTCGGTGCCCTGGTCGGGCTGGTCTTCGGCGCTTCGCTGGCGCTCATCGCCGCGGCAGTGCTGGCTCATCGCCCGCTTCGGCTGGCCGATCGGATCCGCGTGACGCGCAGCGTCAGTGCAGAGCACGGTCCCCTTGACGCACTACGTCAGATCCTCGGATCGCCGCTCTTCCGGCTGGTGAGCCGGGACGGTGCCGATCTGGCGACACGCTTGCGCCGTGCCGGACGCGCGGAGGACGTCGATGGCTATCGCCTTGAGCGGCTCGTCTGGTGCGCCGCGGGAGCCGGCTTGGGTGCGCTTGCCGGCGTGCTGCTTGGCGTGAGGAGCGGTGCGGTGTCCGGGGGAGCTGTGGCTGCGCTGCTGGTGGTCGGTGGCGTGGGCGGCTGGCTCGCGCACGACCGCGTCCTGGCCCGGGCGACCCGAGGACGGGCGACGCGCATGTCGGAGCAGTTGCCAACGGTCGCCGAGTTGGTGGCCTTCGCCGTCGCAGCGGGTGAGGGGCCGCTCGCGGCACTCGATCGGGTCGCGGCGACGGTGCGTGGGGACCTGGCCGGCGAATTCGCCGTCGCCGTACGCCGAGTGCGTGGCGGGGCGGCATTCCCCGCGGCACTGCGCGACATGGCGGATTCGGTGCCGAGCATCGAGGCGGCCCGCTTCGCGGATGGCATCGCCGTGGCCACCGAGCGTGGCACCCCCATGGCGGAGGTGCTGCGCGCCCAGGCTGCCGACGCGCGCGCGGGAGGTCGCCGCCGCCTGCTCGAGAAGGCGGGCCGCAAGGAAGTGCTGATGCTCGTGCCCGTCGTCTTCTTCATCCTGCCCATCGTGGTCGTCATCGCGCTCTATCCCGGCCTGCACGGACTTCAACTCACGGTCTCGTAATGGGGACGTGCATGCATGGACCAACCGCACAACAACAGGCACGACACAACAACAAGGAGGAAGTCATGTCCCACATCCGCAACACGTTCGCCCGCCTCATTGCCCGCGTCACCACCAGCGATCGCGGGGACGTCCCCGGCTGGGTCCTCGTGGCCGTGATGACGGCCGGCCTGGTGACCGCGCTCTGGCTCGTCGCCGACGACGCACTCACCAGCGTGCTCGACCGTGCCATCAACAGCGTGTCGGGCCCGTGAGGATCCCTCACCGCCTGCGTGGGGACCGCGGGAGCGCTGTGGTGGAGTTCGCCCTCGTCACACCGCTTCTCCTCATCGTCGCTCTCGCGGTCCTGCAGGTGATCCTCGCCGTGCACGTGCGCTCGACCCTGACGGCTGCGGCCGCCGAGGGTGCACGCGCAGGGGCCCTGGCCGAGGGAGGCCTGGGCCTGGCCGAGACGCGCACGCGCGACGTGCTCGCCGACGCTCTCGGTGGGGGAGCCGCTGAGCGCGTCGAGGCCTCCCGCGTCCGCATCGATGGGGTCCCGGCGGTGCGCGTGCGGATCACCGCTCGCCTGCCTCTCGTCGGCACGCTCGGTCCCACTGCGCTCACCGTCGAAGGTCACGCAATCCAGGAGAGGCCATGACAGCGAGCCGCCTGCATCGACTCCGTGATCGCCTGCGCAGTGACGAGGGAGCGGCAGTCGTGGAGTTCGTCGTACTCGTCGTGCTCGTCATCGTGCCGGTTGCCTATGCCGTGATCGCCGTGATGAGCGTGCAGTCCGCGGCCTATGCGGTCACCCAGGCCGCTCGCGAATCCGCCCGCGCCTTCACCCAGGCCGACACGCTCGGCGAGGCTCGCTCGGCAGCGCGCCTCGCGACGCGCATCGCACTGTCCGACCAGGGGGTGCCGCTGAGGGGCGATGAGCTCCGGATCGACTGCGACGGCACATGCTTGGCGCCTGGCACGACGATCCGAGTCAGCGTCGGCACCCGCGTGCGACTGCCCTTCCTGCCTGAATCCCTGGCCGACAGCACCGTCGGTGCCGTGCCGGTGAGCGCGGAGCACCTCGCCGTGATCGACGACTATCGGGAAGCGCCATGAGACGCCGCCCCGCTGATGACGGCAGCATCCTCGTGCTGAGTCTCGGATTCATCGTCATCTGCATCCTGGCCCTCGCTGTCGTCGTCGACGCTTCGAGTGCCTTCCTCGCGCGTCGAGCCCTGCAGGCCCAGGCCGATGCAGCGGCACTCGCCGGAGCGCAGGCCATCGATCTGGATGCCTACTACGCCGAGGGCGCGGCCTCGCGCATCCGCCTTGACCCGTCGGGCATCCGGGCAGCCGTCGAACGTCACGTCCGGCGTGATCCCGGGGAGGGCCGACTCACCGCCGTGTCGCTGCGCGACGACATGGTCCTCGTCACCATGAGCGACCGCGTGCGACCGCCCTTCTCCGGCTGGCTCACTCCCTCAGGTGCGTACGACCTCACCGTGGAGGCGGGTGCCGTGCTCAGTTATCGTCCCGGCAGTTGACGTTGACCGACGCGAGGGAGTGGCATGGCCCAGATCATCGACGCACCCGTGCGGATCCCCGTGCCCGGCGGCAAGACCATAGACGAGTACGTCGGCCGGGTCGTCTCGGGCGACAGCGCGGTCTCCATCGCGCACATGCGCGCGCCGGCGGGATGGGACGAGCCCTTCCAGACTCCTGACTTCGACGAGTTCACCGTGGTCCTCGAGGGCGCCCTCGTCATCGACACCCCCGACGGCGAGATGCGTGTGGCCGCTGGCCAGGCCGTCATCACTCGCGTGGGGGAGCGCATTCGCTACCGCACGCCCGAGGGTGCGACGTACATCGCCGTCTGCCTCCCGGCCTTCAGCC
>VGBQ01000125.1 GCA_016870425.1 Actinomycetota bacterium
AGTCGAGCCCGAGCCAGCGCAGGGAGTCAAGCAGCATGAGGTAGGAATCCTCGGAGTCGCGCTCGGCGTCGGTGTCCTCGATGCGGAAGACGAAGGTGCCGCCATGGTGGCGGGCGAAGGCCCAGTTGAAGAGCGCGGTGCGCGCCATGCCGACATGGGGATTGCCCGTGGGCGAGGGGCAGAAGCGCACGCGAATATCGGAGGAAGGCACGCGCGGAGCCTACCGGGGCGACTCCAGCGCGAGGACGGCGTAGAGCAGCGATCCGTCCCACGCGTAGGAGCCGGTCACCGCGTCGACTCCGATCTCCTCAGCGAGCGGGCCACTGAGCTGGGCGATCCACGCACCGTCGCTCACGTCCATGATCTCTGCCTCGGCGAAGCCGATGAAGCGCCGCGCGCGCGAGTACGCCGCCTTGTAGATCGACTCCTTCGCCGCGAAGGCAACGGTGGCCGCCTCCTCCCCTGCCCACCGCTCGCGCTCAGCCTCGGTGAGGCACTGGCGTACGACGGCCCGCAGGCGATCGCCGTCGAGTCGCGGGCAGATGTCGATGCCGAGACCTGCGATGTCACGTCCGGGGCCGTCATCGGACGGGCCCAGCCCGCCCGCTTGACGACCAACGACCGCTGCGGCCACTCCGCTGTGGTGCGTGAGCGATCCCGCGACTCCCTCCGGCCACACGGGCGCTCCGTCCGAAGACCGCCCTACGCTCCCGTCCACTCCGAGGCGGCGCAGAGCCTCCACGGCGGCGAGGCGGCCCATGAGGAAGTCGGATCGGCGGGTGGCGGCAGCATCCGTCAACTCCGTGGGCCAGTCGAAGGCCTCCGACCAAGCGGCGGGGTCTCCCACAACACGCGCACCGACGCAGCCGGGGGGTAGCGCGACGGGAAGGTCGTCGAATGCCGGGGTCATCCCGCGACGGTGTTGGCGAGGATCCCGATGCCCTCGATGGTGACCTCGACGTCGTCACCGTCACGCAGCGGGCCGACACCTGCCGGCGTGCCCGTGAGGATGACGTCACCGGGTAGCAGGGTCATCACCTGACTGATCCACGACACGAGCTTGGGCACTGAGTGCACGAGCAGCGAGGTCCGCGAGGACTGGCGCTCGTCGTCCTCGACGTGGCAGGTGATGGCGAGGTCCGAGACATCCATTTCGGTGGCGATCCAGGGGCCGAGCGGGCAGAAGGTGTCGAAGCCCTTCGCGCGACCCCACTGGCCGTCGGCCTTCTGCAGGTCGCGCGCGGTGACGTCGTTGGCGCAGGTGTAGCCCAGGATCACCTCGGCGACGCGGTCCTCCGGCACCTCGCGGCAGAGGCGGCCGATGACGATCGCGAGCTCGGCCTCGTGCTCGACCTGCTGTGACATTGCGGGCAGGCGAATCTCGGCGCCCGGGCCGATCACGGAGGTGTTGGGCTTCAGGAAGATCATGGGCTCCGCCGGCACGTCGTTGCCCATCTCGGCGGCGTGGGCGGCGTAGTTGCGGCCTACCGCGATCACCTTGCTCGGCAGCACGGGCGCGAGCAGACGTGCCTGGCCTCCGGTGACCTCCCGGCCCGTGAAGGTGATGTCGCCGAAGGGGTGCACATCGATCACGCGCAGCCGCGCGTCGACGGGCAGATCCGAGTCGCGATCGTCTACGCCGTCGACCGCAGCGAAGACAACCTCGGATCCGACGGCGACGCGGGCAATGAACACGGCGCGACCTTATCGAAGGTCAGGAGCTGGCCGCGCGGAGCAGGCTGTAGGCGAGCGCATCCTCAAGGGCGATCCACGAGGCGGCGATGACGTTCTCGTGCACGCCCACGGTGCTCCACTCGGCCGCACCATCGGTGGTGCCGATGAGCACGCGCGTGACCGCGTCGGTGCCCGCGACTCCCTCCAGGATGCGCACCTTGTAGTCAGTGAGCCGCACGCCCTCGAGTTGGGGGAAGAGCCGCACGAGGGCACGACGCAGCGCACGATCGAGGGCGTTGACCGGGCCGTTGCCCTCGGCGGTGACGATGACCCGCTCGCCTCCGGCATGGAGCTTGACGGTCGCCTCGCTCACGACGCGGCCATCGGCCTGCTGCTCGACGATGGTGCGCCACGACTCGACCGTGAAGGGCTGCGGGCGTCCGCCCTGGGCCTCGTCGAGCACGAGCAACTCGAAGGATGCATCCGCTGCCTCGAAGGTCCACCCCGACGCCTCGAGGTCCTTCACACGCTCGACCACCTTGGCGAGGGTCGAGGGATCGTCAGCGGCCTCGAGCCCGAGCTCGCGGGCCTTGAGCTCGACCGAGGCGCGCCCGGCCATCTCGGTGATGAGGATGCGCTGGTCGTTGCCCACCAGAGTCGGGTCGATGTGGTTGTAGAGCTCGGCATTGACCTTGAGCGCGCTCGCGTGCAGGCCGGCCTTGTGGGCGAAGGAGGAGACTCCCGCGTAGGGCTGGTGCGTGTCGGGGGCGATGTTGGCGATCTCGGCGATCGCGTGGGAGACCCGCATCGTGTCGCGGAGGTGACCCTCGGGCAGCACCGGCATGCCGAGCTTCGTCTCGAGGTTGGCCACGACCGGGAAGAGGTCGGCATTGCCGGTGCGCTCGCCGTAACCGTTGGCGGTGCACTGCACGTGGGTGACCCCGGCCTCGACGGCGGAGATGGTGTTGGCAATGGCGCAGCCGGTGTCGTCCTGGCAGTGGATCCCCAGGCGCACGCCGGAGCGCTCCTTCACCTCACGGACGGCCTCGTACATCCCGTGCGGGAGCATGCCGCCGTTGGTGTCGCACATGACTCCGACATCGGCACCGGCCTCGAAGGCCACCTCGAGAATGCGCACGCCGTAGTCGCGGTCATGCTTGTAGCCGTCGAAGAAGTGCTCCATGTCGATGAAGACGCGACGGTCGTGCTCACGGAGGAAGCGCACGGTGTCGGCGATCATGGCGAGGTTCTCTTCGTTGGTGGTGCGTAGTGCTTCTGCCACGTGGAGCACATCGGATTTCGCGACGATGGTGACCACAGGAGCCTGGGAGTCGAGCAGTGCGCGCACCTGCGCGTCGTCCTCGACCTTGACGCCCGCCTTGCGCGTGGCGCCGAAGGCGACGAGCTGAGCCGTCTGCAGGTCGAGCTCCTCGCGAGCCCGGGCGAAGAACTCCGTGTCCTTGGGCATCGCTCCTGGCCAGCCGCCCTCGATGAAGCCGACGCCGTAGCCGTCGAGGAGGCGGGCGACGGCGAGCTTGTCGTTGACGGAGTAGGCGATGCCCTCGCGCTGGGCTCCGTCGCGCAGCGTCGTGTCGTAGACATGGAAGTCGTCCCCCAGGGGCAGGGTGGCCATGTCGTCCTCCTTCAAGCAAAAAGCCCCTCGCGGGTGCGAAGGGCTGCGCATCGATGCCGCTTGGCGGCGCCGATGCGCTAGGTAATGATGATGCAGGCGTGAAGCACGGGGTGAGTCTAGACCCTGCCCGGGCACCGAGGAAAGAGGCCTAGTCGCTCATACCCTCAAGGGAGACCACATCTAGTAGGTCCTGGGGGCGTCCGGTGGCCCGCTTGTTCGCCTTGAGCCCTGCCAACCCTATGAAGGGGACCGTCAGGCCATCGACGAGGACGTCAAGACGATCTCCCCAGCAGGCCTCGAAATCCACTCCCGTCGGCGTTGTCAGGAGATCGACTCGGTTGGGCGGATACCCGAGTTGGACGACCGTACCGAGTTCAGTGAAATCCTGGGCGATCAGGCCAAGGTCAGTGAACCCGAAGTCTTCGAGGGCATCCACCACGGCCTGCGCGTTGTCAGCCTGCGGCCAAATCCACACGTCGAGGTCTTTGGTCAACCGCGGAACACCGTGGGCCGCTAGCGCCCAGCCTCCGACGATCAGATACCGGACGTCATGCCGGGCGAAGCACTCGAGCAGTTCTTGGAAGTCCCGGTTCAGTTTCAACGGTCCACCCCTCGAACTCGCGTCGCATCTCCACAAGAGCAGCGAGTCGCTCCTCGACGGGACGGGACAACCAGAAGTCCAGATCCGAATCCGCGTCTGACATGGTCTTCTTGACAACCACGCGCGCGATGCCGCTCATGCCTCAAGTCTACCCGTGACGGAGGCCCTCAAGGGGCTCCTCAGGCGTCGATGATCTTGTGCATCCAGGCGTGCCTGTCGGGCACCGCACCCGTCTGGATGTCGAGCAGGGCCTGGCGCAGGCGCATGGTGACCTCGCCGGCGCCGCCGTTGCCCACGGTCCAGTTGCCCATGCGCGACTTCACCTCCCCGACGGGCGTGACGACCGCGGCGGTGCCACAGGCGAAGACCTCGGTGATCTCACCGGAGGCGCAGCCGGCCTTCCACTCCTCGACGCTGATGCGCCCCTCCTCGGCCTTGATGCCGAGGTCCTGCGCCACAGTGAGAAGCGAGTCACGCGTCACGCCGGGGAGCAGCGCACCGGTGAGCGACGGAGTCATCAGTCGCGCCTGATCGCCGGTGCCGTAGACGAAGTAGAGGTTCATGCCGCCCATCTCCTCGATCCACCGGTGCTCGGCGGCGTCGAGCCAGACGACCTGATCGCAACCATGCTGCGCGGCCTCGGCCTGGGCGATGAGCGAGGCGGCGTAATTGCCCGCGCACTTCGCCTCGCCCGTGCCACCAGGAGCGGCGCGGACATAGTCGTCGGACAGCCACACCGTCACCGGATGGATCCCCTTGGAGAAGTAGGCGCCGGCCGGCGACGCGATGAGGAGGTAGGTGTAGGTGTTGGACGGGCGCACTCCGAGCCCCACCTCGGTGCCGAGCATGAAGGGGCGCAGATAGAGCGAGGTCTCACCGCCGCTGGGGACCCAGTCGCGGTCGGCGCTCACGAGTGCGGCGATGGACCCGATGAAGAGCTCCTCCGGGACCTCCGCCATGGCGAGACGGCGGGCGGAGTTGTTGAAGCGCGTAGCGTTCTTGAGCGGGCGGTAGAGCCAGATGGACCCGTCGGCATGGCGGTAGGCCTTCATGCCCTCGAAGATCGCCTGTCCGTAGTGCAGGAAGTTGGTCGCCGGGTCGAAGGTGAGTGGCTGGTAGGGCACGAGCTCGGCGCCATGCCATCCCTCGTCGGCCGTCCACGTCGCGCGCACCATGTGGTCGGTGTAGTGCTGGCCGAATCCGGGATTGGCGAGGATCTCGGCGCGACGCTCGGGGGTCGTCGGAGACGGGTGCGGCGTGGCCGTGATCGGCCACAGGTGCGTGTCCGCGAGCGAGGGCGACGTCATGACAGTGGAGATTACTCAGGCTGAAGCCGCTGCGGCGAGGGCGTCGCCGATCTGGCTCGTCGAGCGGACTGCGGAGCCTCGCGAGGCGAGATCGGCCTCGACCGCTGCCTCGACGCGCTCGGCCTTGGCCTCCTCGCCCACGAAGTCGAGCAGGAGCGCCAGGCTCATCACCGTCGCCGTGGGATCGGCCTTGCCCTGGCCGGCGATGTCAGGCGCGGAGCCGTGCACGGGCTCGAACATGCTCGGGTTGCTGCGGCTGGGGTCGAGGTTGCCGCTGGCCGCCAGGCCGATGCCACCGCAGATGGCGGCACCGATGTCGGTGAGGATGTCGCCGAAGAGGTTGTCGGTGACGACGACATCGAAGCGCTCCGGCTGGGTGATGAAGAACATCGCCGCGGCGTCGACGTGCTGGTAGTCGGTGGCGACCTCGGGGAACTCACTTGAGACGCGGTCGAAGGTGCGCTTCCAGAGACTGCCGGCATTGGTGAGCACATTGGTCTTGTGCACGAGAGTGACGTGCTTGCGGCGGCGCATGGCGCGAAGGAAGGCCTCGCGGATGATTCGCTCCGCGCCGTACGCCGTATTGATGCTCTCCTCGGTCGCGACTTCCTGGGGCGTGCCCTTGCGCAGCACGCCGCCGGCGCCGACGTAGGGACCCTCGGTGCCCTCGCGGAAGACGACGAAGTCAATCTCGGCCGGGCCCTTGCCCGCGAGCGGGCCGGTCACGCCGGGGTAGAGCTTGACCGGGCGGTAGTTGAGGTGGTGGTCGAGCTCGAAGCGCAAGGGCAGGAGCACGCCGCGCTCGAGCACGCCCGGCGGCACGCTCGGGTCGCCGATGGCGCCGAGAAGGATCGCGTCGTAGCCGCGCAGCTCCTCGAGCACGGCGGGGGGCAGTGTCTCGCCGGTGCGGTTGTAGAGCCGGGCGCCCAGGTCGTACTCCTGCGTGGTGACGGTCATGTCGCCCTTGACGGCGTCAAGGACCTTGAGGGCCTCGGCGACCACCTCGGTGCCGATGCCGTCGCCGGGGATGAGGGCCAGGTTGAGGGTGCGCGCCATGGGGCGAAGGCTAGTGGGGGCGGCGCGCCCCTCAGGACGCGAGGTAGCGCCTGAGGGCCTCGCGCATGATGGCGCTGGCCGTGGCGCCCTCGGACTCAACGCGTGCCTCGAGGTCGGAGTGCAGGTCCGGGTCGAGCCGGACCTGCACCACGCGTGAGGGACCGTCGCCGAGCGATGGGCGCCCGCGCCGGTAGACCACGGTGAGTTCGTGGTCTTCGTAGCCCGCCTCGGCCTCCTCCGCCCAGGCATCCAATTGCTCCTCGGTCGGAATACCTGGGTACTTCCAGTTCTTGAGGTCAAACTCCATGTGTCATCCCCGGTCGAAGTACATGAGGAACTTCCGTCGCATCGGCATGGCATGAATGACAACCTGGGCGCCCACCGACCTAGCCACGGTCACCACTTCCAGGAGACGCCCGGCGGTGTCTGGGCCGAGGTGCATCGCACGGCCCTCATAGCCCTTGCCCACGGTCAGCACCACCATCGCCTGGCCGATCGCATGGCAGATGTCGTCGTCGGAGATCCCGTGCTTGCGCGCACTATCGCGGACAACGAACCAGCCATGACTCTTAATGTAGTACATAAATCCCGACGGATCTAGTCCACGATCTGGGTGCGGGTGAGTTCGCCGGTCGCTGCCAGCGTGTCGTCGCCGAGTGTCACGGTCGCGCGAATGGTCGCGATGCGCGCCACCGTGAGCACCTCACCCGCGGGGCCCTGGGTCAAGGTGGTGCGCTTCACGACATCACCGGACCGCTTGGCCCGCACCTCGACCACGACCATCGCGGGATGTTGTGCCACCACATTGCCGTTGACGACCCGGCGGACCGTAGCCGCCACCGTGGTGCGCTGGAGTGCCGCACTCGACAGGCCAGCAGCCACGCGGGTCACGCCGGGCACGCCCGAGGCCGGATCGATGACGATCTCGGTCGTCATGCAGCCGGTCATGTCGCAGGCGGTGCGCGATAACTGCATCTGGAGAGGCAGGGGACGCTGCGCACGCGCCACGCCTGTCGTGCGCATGCCGAAGGAGATCCGGCCCGCCCAGGCTCCTGTGACCTGCAGGGCGACATCGGTGCGCACCTCAGGCAGGTCGGGTCCCGGCTGGGCAGCCAGGACGGGGACGGGGGCGAGCACGGCCGCGGCCAGCGTGGCGGCGGCGAAAGCAAGGGTCGGCGTACGCATGAGGACCTCCAAGGGAGCGGGAATCGGACCCGGCGGACGCTAGGCAGGGGCTCGGGTGCTCCGGCCACTTCGACCGGTGCCTGTGGATGCGGGCGCCTTGGCGGACCTGGGGACAGCGGGGATGCCCCACGAGCGGCCCCGGTGCTACCCTCGTGGCGATGTCCGCGCAGCGCCTCCTCCTTGGTCGCCGCGACGAGGCCTAGGGGCTCCCACTAGGGGCCCACGCCGGCCCCCTCGTCGCGGAGTCCTTGCACGCCGGTCCCCGCCTCTCGACAGGAGACCTAAGGACATGAGCACCCACACCGACGATCAGCGCAATCCGCAGCAGCCCTCGCCCATGGCGTGGCAGCGCTACTCC
>VGBQ01000126.1 GCA_016870425.1 Actinomycetota bacterium
TTCTCCTTCTCCCTGCCGTGGACGGTGTGGGCCCTGGAGAGCTTCTCCGCCGTGCTCACGGCGACGGGTCGTGCCGTCATCGCCGCTGCCCTCGCCGCCGTCGTACTCGCGGTGCGACGAGTGCCCTGGCCGCGGCGGGATCAGGTCAGGCCGCTGCTCTTCACCATGGCGGGCGCGGTCTTCGGCTGGCCGATCCTCATCGCCTTGGCGCTGGAGCGCACGACCGCAGCGCACGCTGCGGTGATCGCTGCGGTGATGCCCCTGGTCACGGCCGTCATCGCCGTGCTGCGCACGCACGAGCGCGTGGCGCGGCAGTTCTGGATCGCCGCGGCGTGCGGCACGGCAGCGTTGATCGTCTTCGCGCTCCTGCGGGGCGGC
The DNA here is from genome assembly GCA_016870425.1 of Actinomycetota bacterium. GTDB lineage: Bacteria > Actinomycetota > Actinomycetes > S36-B12 > S36-B12 > Mxb001. The sequence continues at coordinate 379 of VGBQ01000126.1, forward strand.
GGGGAGGGAGGTGACTTCATCGCGGACCTGCTCATCGCGGGTGCGGTCGTCGCCTCCTCGTGGTGCTACGTCGAGGGAGCGACCCTGACGCGCCAGATGCCAGGCTGGCAGGTCATCTCGTGGGTGGTGGTCTTCGCCCTGCCCATCACACTGCCCGTGTCGCTCCTGCTCATCGCCACCGGGGGCGTCACCACTCCGGTGACGACGCACGCGTGGGTGGGCATGGTCATGCTCGGAGTCGTCTCCGTCTACTTCGCCTTCTTCGCCTGGTATCGCGGCCTCGCGCAGGCGGGTGTGGCGCGCGGTGCGCAGACGCAGCAGTTGCAGGCACCGCTCACGCTTGTCTGGTCAGCCCTGCTGCTCGGCGAGACGATCACGCTGGGCACCATCGTCGCCGCACTTGCCATCGTGGCCTGCGTGGCGTGGGCGGTGCGTGTGCGGGCTCCCAGCCCGGCCGCGCCGGAGGAGTAGCGGGCTACTCCACGCCGCAGGCAGCGACGTACATCTCGGCTGGCGCACTCGACTCCGACTGCGGTGTCGCGCAGATCTCCTCGATCGTCGTCGGGATCCAGAACTGTCCCTCCGCGCGCAGGAAGACCACGGTGGGGAACGTCGACCCCGAGGCCTCGAATTGCGCATTGGCCATGGCCCAGCCGCCCTCGCACCGGAAGTCGTCGAGGGAGATGAATGTCGATCCGGGGTAGTTGGCGTCGAAGTCGGCCTCGACGGCCGCGCGGATGGTCGGCTCGTCGCAGACGGCCTGGCCGTCGATGAGCGTGGGCTCGGGGGTGGGATCGGTTGAGCCGTTGGAGCCGCAGCCGGCCACCGTGACGGCTACCGCCGCCGCGAGCGCGACCCGCACCGACCTCCTCATGGAGCGAGCCTAGGTCGGCTCGGCTAGCGTCCCCTCATGCGCGAGGCCGCCCCAGGGAATTCCCAGGTTCCGACCGCGGATGATGACCGGGATCCCTCGTACGGCGATCCCGGCCGCGTCGCGCGTCCGTCCGTGCTGGCCCTCGGGGGCAGCACGCGTGCGCAGTCCACCTCGGAGGCGGCGCTGCGCATCGCCGCCGAGGGAGCGACCCAGGCGGGGGCCGATGTGCAGGTGCTGGCCGGCCGCGATCTCATGCTGCCGATCTACGACCCGGATGCGACGGACCGCTCACCCGAGGCGCTGCGCCTCCTGGCACTGGTGCGGGATGCGGATGGACTCATCGTCGTCAGTCCCGGCTATCACGGCGGCCTGAGCGGGCTTCTCAAGAACGCCCTCGACTACCTCGAGGACCTCCGAGGAGCTACCTCGCCGGATCGCGGGTCCTATCTGGATGGTCGCGCGGTGGGCTGCATTGCCGTGGCCCACGGCTGGCAGGCCGCCGTGGGCACGCTGCACCAACTGCGCCAGGTCGTGCACGCCCTGCGGGGTTGGCCCACGCCCTTCGGCGCGGTCGTCAACTCCTCCGAGGTGCGACTCGATGAGCCCGCCGCGGTGCCGGCGTCCGTCGAGCAGCTCCATCTCGTGGGCAGGCAGGTGGTCGAGTTCGCCCACATGCGGATGTCGTACGCCGCATCGCAGGCGACGGGAGGGTCGTCATGAGTCGTCGACTTCCGCGCTGGGGCGATGTGCGCCCTCTCATCGGTGAGATCCGCCCGCGCTGGGATCGCACCCGTGTGCTGCTCGAGCGATGTGCGAGCGTCGCCGATGTGCGGGCACTGGCCCGTCGCCGCGTGCCTCGGGCTGTCTTCGACTACACCGATGGCGCCGCCGGCCTCGATGAGGCAAGCCTGCATCGGGCACGACGGGCCTTCGCGCGCGTGGAGTTCCAGCCGCGGGTGCTGCAGGACGTCAGTGCGGTCGACACGTCCACGATGATCCTGGGCGAGCGCGCCGCCCTGCCGCTTGTCTTCGCGCCGACCGGCTTCACCCGCATGATGCACTCAGCGGGCGAGCCCGCCGTGGGGCGCGTGGCGCAGCGCCTGGGCATCCCGTACGGCCTGTCCACCCTCGGCACGACATCGATCGAGGACCTGGCCGCCAGCGTGCCGGGTCTGCGTCGGTGGTTCCAGCTCTATCTGATGACCGACCGCGGATATGGCGTCGAGCTCGTGGAGCGTGCGGGCGCGGCGGGCTACGACACGATCATCCTGACCGTCGATACTCCCGTCGCGGGCCGTCGCCACCGCGACGTTCGCAACGGCCTCACCATCCCGCCCCAGCTCACTCCACGGACGCTCGCCGACATGGCTGCCCACCCTCGTTGGTGGATAAACCTGCTCACATCGGATCCACTGACCTTTGCGACCCTCGCGAGCACGGAGGGCACGGTCGCTGACCTCATCGGCCGCGTCTTCGACCCGGCCATCACCGTGGCGGACCTCGACTGGCTGCGGTCGGCGTGGTCGGGCCGACTGGTCGTCAAGGGCATCCAGACGGTGGAGGATGCGGTGCTCGTGGCCGAGCATGGCGCCGACGGCGTCATCCTCTCCACCCACGGCGGCCGCCAACTTGAGCGCGCTCCCGTGCCCTTCGAGATCCTGCCGCGGGTGCGCGAGGCCCTCGATGACCGCGTCGAGGTGCTCATCGACGGGGGGGTGATGTCCGGAGCGGACGTGGTCGCCGCCCTCTGCCAGGGAGCGACCGCGGTGGCCGTGGGACGCGCCTACCTCTACGGCCTCATGGCCGGGGGCGAGGCCGGGGTGCAGCGCGTGGGCGATCTCCTCGCCCAGGAGATCACCACGATGATGCAGCTCCTCGGTCGCACCAGCGTCGCGAGCCTCGGCCCGGACTGCCTGCGCCTGAGGGACTGAGGCGGATCGGGTGCGGCGGGCCCCGCGCGGCGCTAGCGTCCCCGGATGGCCCCCGTCGTGGAGTTCCGCCCCGAGCGGTCCGAGTACGCCTACACCTTCGGCGGTGTCGCCCCGGTCGCCCGGGTCGTTCCGGGAACCGTGCTGAAGCTGTGGTCTGAGGATGCGTTCAACTTCGCACTGCAGTCGGTCTCCGACCTTTCGAGCGCCGAGGTCGACCTGCGCTACGTCAATCCGCAGACGGGGCCCTTCTACGTCGAGGGAGCGGAGCCGGGCGATACGCTCGTCGTGCACATCGTCGATCTCACTCCGGCGCGAGACTGGGGTGTCTCCGCGGCGATCCCCTTCTTCGGCGGGCTCACCTCGACGGGCTCCACCGCGATGCTGCAGGACGCCCTGCCCGACACCACGTGGATCTATCACCTCGACCGCGCGCGCAGTGTCGTGACGTTCGACGCGCGATTCGGCGACCTGTCGATCGACCTGCCGGTGGAACCCATGCTGGGCACCATCGGCGTCGCGCCCGCGGCCCATGAGGTGCGCACCTCCCTGGTCCCTGAGCGCTTCGGCGGCAACATGGACTCCCCGGAGGTGAGGGCCGGCACCACCGTCTATCTCGGAGTCAATGTCGAGGGCGCGCTCTTCTCCCTGGGTGATGGCCACTACCGCCAGGGCGAGGGGGAGTCCTGCGGCACTGCGGTCGAGGGCGCCATGGACTCCACGATCATCGTCGACCTCATCAAGGGTGGTGCCCCCGCGTGGCCGCGCCTAGAGAGCGACAGCCACTGGATGGCGGTGGGGTCAGCACGTCCGCTCGAGGACTCCTGGCGCATCGGCAACGTCGAGATGGTGCGCTGGCTGGAGGAGCTCTTCGGCCTGCACAGCATGGATGCCTACCAGTTGCTCTCGCAGGTTTCGTTAGCTCCCATCGCCAATGTCGTCGACGCCAACTACAGCGTCGTCGTCAAGGCTCCCAAGGCGATCCTGCCCGCGGCTTCGGCGTACGGCGGCATCCACGCCGACCTCCGCGCACGCGCCCGTGGGCTCGCCTGATCACCCGTTCACTACCGAGAAGGAGTCGACCGCATGGATCTCAAGGCACAGGGTCTCAACGCACTCGTCACCGGCGGGACACGCGGCATCGGTCGCGCCGTGGTGTCGGCATTCCTGGATGAGGGTGTCAACGTGGCCTTCTGCGCTCGCACGGCCGATGCGGTGGCTGAGACGACGCAGGAGTTGGGCGGCGCGAGTGCTCGGGCCCACGGATCAGTCGTCGATGTGGGTGATGCTCAGGCCATCTCGGACTGGGTCACGACGAGCGCTGCCGCACTCGGTGGCATCGACATCGTGGTGAGCAATGTCAGCGCTCTCGCGATCCCTGACACGGAGGAGAACTGGGAGGCGTCGATCAACGTCGACCTGCTCGGCACCGTGCGCCTGGTCAAGGCGGCCATGCCCTACCTCGAGAAGAGCGAGCATCCCTCGATCGTCACCATCTCCAGCGTGAGCGGCCGCGAGGTGGACTTCGCGGCCGGGCCCTACGGCACCATCAAGACCGCCCTCGTCGCCTACACCCAGGGCCTGGCCAACCAGCTCGCCGACAAGGGCATCCGCGCCAACACCGTCTCGCCGGGCAACACCTACTTCGAGGGTGGCGTGTGGGAGTCGATCAAGCATGGCAACCCCGACCTCTTCGCCACCGCGCTGGGCCTCAACCCGACCGGTCGCATGGGCACCCCCGAGGAGATGGCTGCCGCTGTCGTCTTCCTCGCGTGTCCCATATCCAGCTTCACGACGGGCACCAATCTCGTCGTGGACGGCGCCCTCACCCGGGGCATCCACCTCTAGATTGGGAGCTCCCATGATCGTGCATCGCAGTCCCCTGCCCGACGTCGACATCCCCGACATCACCGTCACCGCGCATGTCCTGCGCTGGGCCGATCGGGTGCCTGACCGGCCAGCGCTCATCGACGGACCGACGGGGCGCACCTACACCTACGGCCAGCTCGCCATGATGATCGGCAGCTTCGCGGGTGGGCTCGCGGCGCGCGGCCTGGGGCCCGGCGACACCATCGCGCTGATGGCGCCCAACATCCCGGAGTACGCCGTCGCCTTCCACGGCGCTGCCGTCGCGGGTGTAGCGGTGAGCACGATCAACCCGACCTACACCGCCGAAGAGGTGCGCTTCCAGCTGCGGGACTCCGGTGCCGTCATGCTCATCACGATCGCGATGTTCGTCGACGTGGCTAGGGAGGCGGCGGAGGGCACCGCCGTGCAGGACATCGTCGTCATCGGCGAAGCGCCCGAGGGGACCCTGCCGGTGACGGCGCTCTTGGGCGAGCCCATCTCCCAGGTAGCCGTCGACACGAGCGAGCACATCGTGGTGCTGCCCTATTCCTCCGGGACTACCGGATTCCCCAAGGGCGTCATGCTCACGCACCGCAACCTCGTGGCCAACCTCTGCCAGATCGAGCCGGGCCTGGCTGTGGAGGAGGGTGAGGTCGCGCTGGCCGTGCTGCCCTTCTTCCACATCTACGGCATGCAGGTGCTCATGAACGGACTGCTGGCGCAGGGCATCACGATCGTGACCCTCCCGCGCTTCGACCTCGAGCAGGCCCTCGGGATCATTCAGGACCAGCGCGTGACGCGCTTCTTTGCCGTCCCCCCGATCGTTCTCGCGCTGGCCAAGCACCCGGTCGTCGATTCCTACGACCTGTCATCGCTCAAGCAGGTCTTCTCGGGCGCCGCACCGCTGAGTGCGGAGCTCGCGCTAGAAGCAGGTGCGCGCATCGGCTGCGAAGTGGTGCAGGGATACGGCATGACCGAGATGAGCCCGGTGTCGCACCTCACTCCGCAGGGGCACTTCAAGGCGGGCACATCCGGCGTCACCGTGCCCAATGCCGAGTGCCGCATCGTCGATCCGGTGACGGGAGAGGATCAGCCGGTCGGAGGCGAGGGTGAACTCTGGGTGCGTGGACCCATGGTGATGAAGGGCTATCTCAATAACCCCGAGGCGACCGCGGCGACGATCGATGCCGACGGCTGGCTGCACACGGGGGATGTCGGATTCATCGATGTCGACGGCCACCTCACGGTGGTCGATCGGGTGAAGGAGCTCATCAAGGTCAAGGGATTCCAGGTCGCCCCGGCTGAGCTGGAGGCACTCCTGCTCACGCACCCGGCCGTGGCCGACGCCGCGGTGATCGGCGTGCCCGATGACGAGGCGGGTGAGCTCCCGAGGGCCTTCGTGGTCCTCAAGCCCGGCCAGGAGCTCGCGGCGGCCGACATCACCGACTTCACCCGCCAGCACGTCGCGACGTACAAGGTGGTCCACGACGTGGTCTTCACCGAGGCGATCCCCAAGTCCCCCTCGGGCAAGATCCTCCGGAGGATGCTGCGCGACCAGGGCGCGTAGGAGGCCACTCGCCATCCGCCCGAGGACATGATCAACCCGGGGACATGGCACCTGGGACGGACCTGGGAAGGTCCTGTGACGGCCCTCACATGTGCGACGCGCCGACTGCGGACTCACGGACCTCAGGGAGACTTCGGCCCCTCCACTGCCCCATAATGTGGCATCGGCTTATGCCGTCGACACCGATGGAGGACCCTGTGCGACCCGCCCGACTCGCGACCGCCGTCGTCGTCGTGGCGCTCGCCGCCGGTCTTGTCCAGGCCCCGGCGCTGGCAGAGTCCTCCAAGCCGGCCGGCGTCGCGGCCGTCACGACCGGCTCGTCGGTCACCAACGACGACACCACGGGACCGACCGATCCGCCGGTGGCGCCGACCATCCCGGCGCCGAAGAAGCTCGCCTACGTCCTCGGCGCGGACTCCGCGACCATCACGTTCGTCCCGCCCGTGACCGATGCCGAGATCGTCAACTACGAGTGGTCGGACAAGGGCGGAGTCTGGGTCGCTCTCAACCCGCCCGTGGCCACGAGCCCGGTCACGTTGACCAACCTGCAGCCTGGCGAGCGCTACCTGGTGTCACTGCGCGCCGTGGGCGCGGATGGCACGCGCGGCACGCCGTCCTACGCCATCAGCTTCAAGATCAAGCCCCCGCCGCCGCCGCAGCCGACCCGGCCGGTGACCTTCGAAGCGGATGGCAAGGTCCTCGCCAAGGAGAGCGGAGCGTCTGCCTCCATCATCAGCGTCAAGCCGGGTGCGGCGATCAAGATTCGCAACGTGCCCGATGGGGCGGTGATCGCGGTCGTCGATCGCAACGATCCCGTCTTCACCGTGGCGGTCCGCGAGACGAGCAAGGCTCGCATGTGGGTGACCGAGCAGTTGCCCCCCGCGAGGCGACTGTGGATCACGGTCACGGACACCACCGGCATCGTCGTCGGCCGGGTCAACTTCAAGGTCGGTCGCGCCGAGAAGTCCTTCACCGTCGACGTGTGGCCCAAGGGCAAGAACCTCGGCTCCGGAGTGCCCCTGATCGTCGACTTCGGCATGCCCATCATCAACAAGGAGGCGGTGGAGAAGGCCCTGGTCGTGACGTCCGACAAGGACTTCGGTGAGGCGGGCTGGTACTGGGTCGACCCCCAGAAGGCGGTCTTCCGCCCCCGTGA
>VGBQ01000127.1 GCA_016870425.1 Actinomycetota bacterium
GAAGGCAGCGATGTCCGTGCGCTGCCAGGGCTCGATATCGCAGCGGGGTCGGATCCGGCGGCGCATGAAGTTGGCCGACGTCGTGCAGAAGGCGCAGTCGCCATCGAAGATCATCAGCGGTCGCATCGGCCCTCCTTCCGTGAGTCTAGGCGCAGCATCAGCGCCGACGTAGGTAGTGCCGGGTCACATGGCGCTCGGACAACTGAGCCGCGCCATCGAGATCACCGGAGTCCAGGGCGGCGTAGATCAGTCGATGCTCCCGCATGATGCGCCGCCAGAAGGGCGCCCAGGCATCGTCCTCGATGCCCGCGAGGCTGTCAGCAAGCCGCTGATGCATCGCACCGCGCAGTGACCGATACAGGTGCGCGACGAGGCGGTTGGGAGCGCAGTCGACGATGGCCTGATGGAAGGCGAGGTCCCACTGCATGAGCTCATCGCGGTCAAGCGGCTCGCCCATCATGGTCAGCGCGTACGCCGCCTCGGTCAGGTCGGCATCCGCCGGCACTCCGGCGATCGCCCACTGCTCGAGCATGACGCGCGAGTCGATGACATCCGCGAGATCAAATCTTTCGAGCGTGAACTCCATGTCGAGCAGCAACTCCAGGGCCGGAGATGGCTCGCTGAGGATGAAGGTGCCAGCACCCGGCCCCTGGCCGCGCCGCGCAGCGACCACGCCGAGCACCTCGAGGGTGCGCAGTGCCTCGCGCACCATCGGTCGCGATACGCCGAGCGCCTCCGCGAGGTCGCGCTCGGGCGGCAGTCGATCCCCCGCCTGCACATCGCCGTTGACGAGGAGTTCCCGGATGTGTTCGATGACCTCCTCATAGGCGCGGGGTGCGGCGGCCTCGGTCACCCGGCCAGTCTGCCCGAGCGGCGGGATTCCCGAGGAGCGGTTGACGACCCCGGGCACTGCCCCTAGCGTGACCGCCACAGAGGTCTGACCAAAGGGTCGGCCGGGAGGGAGCCCCGGTGGCGCTGGCCACGAGCCTGGTCGACGACATCACCGCGATCGTGGGCGATCGCTGGAGTGATGCCGAGGCCGAACTCGCCCAGCACGCGCAGGACGAGTCCTGGCATCCGCCCATGCCGCCTGATCTGGTCGCCTACCCCCGCTCGACCGATGAGGCGGCGGCGATCGTGCGTGCCTGCCACGCCGCTGGTGTGCCCGTGGTGCCCTTCGGCGTAGGCACATCGCTCGAGGGAGGCATCGGCGCGGAGCACGGTGGCGTGTGCCTCGACCTGTCGGGCATGGACCGCATCATGCGGCTGTCCGTAGAGGATCTCGATGTCACCGTCGAGGCGGGAGTCACCCGCCAGGCACTCAATGACTACGTCAACCCCCAGGGCCTGATGTTCCCGGTCGATCCCGGGGCCAACGCCACGATCGGTGGCATGGCGGCGACGGGCGCGAGCGGCACCACGACCGTGCGCTACGGCGCGATGCCCCACAACGTGCTGGGCCTCACCGTGGTGATGGCGGACGGGCGCGTGATCCGCACAGGCGGTCGCGCGCGCAAGACCTCTGCCGGCTACGACCTCACGCGGCTCTTCGTCGGCTCCGAGGGCACCCTTGGCATCATCACCGAGATCACCCTGCGCCTCTACCCCATCCCCGAGTCGATCGCGGCCGCGACCTGCACCTTCGCCTCCATCGACGATGCCGTCAACGTCGTCATCGAGGCCATCCAACTCGCCCTGCCGGTTGCGCGCATGGAGTTGCTCGACGAGCCGGCCATCGAGGCGGTCAACGCCTTCGACGACATGGATCTCACCGTCGCACCCACGCTCTTCTTTGAGTTCCACGGCATCACCGGCGCCGTCGACGCGTGTGCCGATGAGGTACGCCGCCTCGTCGATGAGGTGGGTGGCACCTTCGCCTGGGCCACCGAAGCGGAGGACCGCTCTCGCCTGTGGCATGCCCGTCATCGCGCCTACTGGGCGATGCTGGCAATGCGACCGGGATCGAAGGGCTGGCCGACCGATGTCTGCGTGCCCATCAGCCATCTCGCCGAGCAGATCCGCGAGGCGCAGAAGGACCTGGCGGCATCCGACCTCTACGCCCCGCTTGTGGGCCATGTCGGCGACGGCAACTTCCACCTCTGCTACATCCTCGATCCGGATGATGCCGATGAGTTCGCGCGCGCCGAGGCCCATTACGAGCGGATGATCACGCGCGCCCTCGACGTCGGAGGCACCTGCACCGGTGAGCACGGAATCGGCGCGGGCAAGCGCGACTTCCTCCGTCGCGAGCACCCCGAAGGCATCGATGTCATGCTGGCCATCAAGGCTGCCCTCGACCCGACCCACACCCTCAACCCCGGCAAGGTCGTCTAGCAGGCGACTCCACCTAAGGAGCGACATGAGTGATTACGAGCGCGGCACCGTCACGCTGAGCAACGGCGATCACCTCTCCTACATCAAGCAGGGCAGCGGCCCCGTGGTCGTGCTCCTGCCAGGCTGGTCGCAGTCCGCGGCCCAGTGGAAGCACCAGATCGACGACCTGGCGCAGGACCACACGGTCTACGCCCTCGACCTGCGCGGTCACGGCGAGTCGGCCAACTCCTCCGGCGGCTACCGCATTGCCCGCCTCGCCGCCGATCTCCGCGAGGCACTGGAGTTGGCCGATCTCGATGACGTCACCCTGATGGCCCACTCCATGGGTTGCTCGGTCGTGTGGGCCTACCTCGAGCACTACGGCACCGACCGCATCTCGCGGCTGATCCTGGTGGATCAGGCCCCGATGGTCACCGGCAAGCCCTGGCTCACGGACGAGGAGAAGGTGACCTACGGCTGCCTCTTCCCCGACGCCGCGGCACTGGAGGGCTTCGTCACCGCGGTCAACGCCACCGACACGGTTGATGGCCATAAGGAGATCATCCGAGGCATGTTCACCGCTGATATCGACGAGGACACGCTTGCCTGGATCGCGGAGCAGAATCTCATGATGCCGCGTGGTTCGGCTGCCGATCTCCTCTGGGATCACTGCCTCCAAGACTGGCGCGACGTCATCGTCGACATCGACCTGCCGACCCTCGTCATCGGTGCTGAGAAGAGCATCTTCTCCGCCGAGTCACAGCGATGGATCGCAGACCAAAACGCCAACGCTTCGGTCGTCATCTTCGAGGAGAGTGACGGCGGGTCCCATTTCATGTTCTTCGAGAACCCCGACCGCTTCAACCGCCATGTCCGGGAGTTCCTCAACGCGTGATCTCGGCCTAGCTGGGCTCGAGATAGGGGTCGTGGAGGTAGGCGTCCACCAGGCGGGCCGCATCCGCGAGGGCTGCCGCGTCAGTTGGGTCCTCCCGGAGGACACGCACGAGGCGTCGCGCTTCATCACGCTGCGCTGGTGCGCCCCGCGCGATCACTTCACCGAGGTGCGCGGCCAACGAGGCCTCCACCTCAGGCACACGGTGTCCGCGGCCGCTCATGGGTCCATGCGCGTCAACGCAAGGATTCCTGCACCAATGGCACCGGAATCCCCACCCAGTGCTGCGGGGACAATCACGGGTGCATGCGGCCGCGACCGCTCGACATAGGCCTCACGGACGACCTCGGCCCAGTGACCCCCGGACGCACCCAGCCCGCCTCCCAGGACGATGCGCTCGGGATCGATGAGGTGGACGGCCCAAGCCAGAGCGGCACCGAGGGCGAGCGCAGAACTGTCGACGACCGCGGCCGCTCGACTGTCGCCTCGATCCGCCCGCGAGATGACCTCCCGGGCCCCGCTCACGGACTCCCCTGTCACGCGCGCATAGCGACGCGCGATCGCGGCACCCGATGCGAACTGCTCGAGAGTGGTGGCGCTCCCTGGGTCAAGCGCGCGATCCACCGGGAGTTCGCCCAGCGCGATGGCTTCCCCGCGGTGCCCCCTCCACAGACGGCCCCCGATCACAAGCGCGCACGAGATACCGGTCCCGATGCTGGCATAGAGCATCGAGTGGAGCCCGACTCCGGCGCCCGCACGCGACTCCGCCAGGGCACCGCACCGGACGTCGCTCTCGACGACCACAGGCCCAAGATCCGCGAAGACTTCCATGGGCTGGCGGTCCCAGGCAATGACGTCGCGGCTGCGCAACCTGCCGTGCGCATCGACGTACTCCGGCACGCCCACGCCTACGGCCTCAATCTCCAAGCCACGCTCACGGGCCTGAGCGGACACGGCGTCGGCCAAAGCAACAGAGCGCGCGAGACCGGGATCTGCGCCGCCCTCGGTCGACGTCGAAGTCTCTTCCACGAGGAGGACCGAGCCGTCCGACCCCACGAGTGCGACGCGCGCCTTGGTCCCGCCAATGTCTACGCCGACAGCGATCCCGTCAGTCACTGAGGTAGCCCGGCGCGCTTCCGGAGATGAGGGTCACGGTGTCCGCGGACTGGTTGACGAGGCGGTAGGCGAAGCCTTCCGGGATCACGATGGATTCACCGGTCCGCACCCGCCACCACGTGCCCGCATCAGCGTCAGGGGTGTGCACGTGGACCTCGCCCGACGTCACATGGAGGAGGCCGTCGCCCGCATGTTTGCGCGTGGCGCTCGCCGTGCCGGGAAGCAGGTGGACCTGCGCGACGGTGAGATGCTCCGTCGAGCACATCAACCCGACCTGGAGAGTGCCCTCGGATCTCCAGCGCAGATCGCGGTCCTCGATCAACTGCAGGCTGTCCTTGTCTTCGATTGCCGCGCGACCCATGGGCCAGTTGCCGAGGATGTCGTCGTTGGCATGCAGGGGCTCTTCGAGGTAGGGCACGGTCTTGGCGTACACCGACGACGCTCCCGTGGCCGGCGGTGGCGAGAAGAACTCGAGGACTCTCACGGGGCCGGGGCCCCAGTTGACCCCGTGGTGCCATGTGTCACGCCGGAAGAAGACGCCGTCACCCGCACGGGCGCGCACCACCTGGCCTATCGCCGGATCGATCACGCCGATCGTTCCTTCGAGGACGACGTACACCTCGTCAGCAGCGAAGACCGTGCGGTTGTCCGGCGAGTGACCGAAGCGGCCCCCCGGGGGCAGCGTGAAGACGAGCGCGTGGAGGGTGTCGGTGGAGAGCAGGACCTCATCGCCCACGTAGCCCGACTCCGCATCACCCCAGAGGTGTCGCGTGACGTTCTCCGATGTGACGACATGGGGCTGATCGAAGACCGGACGGGGTGTCGCTCGCCGTGCCATGTGGACTCCTCAGCTCTGGGAGATCGCGGTTACAGTCGGAAAAGCGTCGCGGTGAAGCGATAGGCATCGCCTCGGTAGACCATGCGGCCCGCGGCGATGACGCGATCCTGGCTGTCCACCGTCACCTCGTGGCCGACCAGCACCGGTGAGCCGACCGCAATGTCGAGCAGTGACGCAATGTGCTCCGACGCCGATTCAGCCTGCAGCGTGTAGTCACAACGTGAGGGCGTAAGCCCATAGCGCTCCGCGAGCAGGCGGTAGAGCGAGGTGTCGTCTAGCAGTTCGCGCTCGAGGCCAGGCACAAGGCGCTGCGGTAGGGAGAGTGACTGTACGGCGACTGGCAGGCGATCGAGAGTCCGCACGCGCTCCAACTCCACGACTTCCGACGCTGGCGGCACGCCCAGGAGTTCCGCCATCTCGAAGCTGCAGGGATGCCGACTCAGCGACACGGTCCGCGACCCCGCGGTGAGTCCCCGAGCGGCGGCGCCCTCGGAGAAGCCCATGAGGACATTGGGCCCCTCGCTGATGTAGGCCCGAGCGACGAACCATCCGCGCTGAGGGGCGGGCTCCAAGAATCCCGCGTCCGCGAGTTCTCGAAGCGCATGACGCAGGGTGGTGCGACTCACGCCGAGTTCTTCAGCCAGGGCGCGCTCGCTCGGCAGGAGGGAGCCCGGCGGCCAGCGCCCCGAGGCGAGGCTCGAGGCCAGCGCCCGGTAGGCGCTCAGGGAGGGGCTCCGCCCTGGGGAACGTGGCGTGGTCTCCGTACTCATGGTGGTGCCGAGATTAGCACCGTGGTTCTCAGAAAAACCAGTGTTGACTTTTGTAGACCAGTGCATGATGGTTCCCGCGGGGGAGAAAGGGTGGCCATGACGCGTATCCGCGTGGGTGTGGTGGGGCTCGGCCTCATCACCCAGGGGGTCCACCTGCCCAACCTCGAGACCCTCCGGGCCGACTTCGACGTCACGCACGTGTGCGATGCGTCCGCCTCCCTCGCCCAGGCCGTGGCCGACCGACTTCCGGGCGACGTCGCCGCCTCAACGGACTGGGGAGCAGTCGTTGCTGACCCCCGAGTCGACGCCGTGATGATCCTCACCCCCGGATCGCACGGCGAGACAGCGGCGGCTGCTCTCCGCGCGGGCACGCACGTCTTCTCTGAGAAGCCACTGGCCCACTCGCGAGCCGAGATCGCCGAACTCATCTCGTTGGCGCGAGAACACAGCCTCGTACTCCAGGTCGGCACGATGAAGGCCCACGACGACATCATCGAGCCCGCGCGGCAGGCCATCGGTCGTATCGGGTCCGTGCGCGTCGTCCGGGTGACCGTCCTCCACCCCACGGATGAGTGCCAGTTCGAGCACGTCGATCTCATTCTTGCCGCCTCTCCCGATGCCGAGGTGGTCCGAGCGGGCCGCGAATACACCGAGTCACGCAACGATGAGGCCATGGGAGACAGCGCTCTCGGTGTGCGCCTGCTTTACGCTGACGTACTTCTCGGCTCAGTCATCCACGAGATGGCCCTGCTCCGTGCTCTAGGACTCGGCCTCCCGCAGTCATGGGACTTCGTCTCCGTTGACCCGATGCTCACCGACAACCAAGCACCCGAGCCTCCCCGGATCATGGCGATCGGACAGCTTCCCGGTGGAGCTCAACTTCAACTGTCATGGAACTGGGTGCCGGATTACCCGGAGTACGACGAGGAAGTGAAAGTGATCGGCAGCGCAGGACGCGTGACTCTCACCATGCCCGGCCCCTACCTTGCCGATCACCGCGCGCACCTCACTGTCGAGACGTCATCGGGCGATACGCGTCACCGAGACGAGATCACGTCGGGACACACCACCGCGTTCGTCCGGGAGCTACAGGCCTTCGCCGCGAGCGTGCGCCATGGTGCTCCCGTCCTGTGTACGGCACAGGGGGCCCTCGAAGATGTCGCGTGCCTGCAGCGATTGGCTGCGCAGGCGGGACGCCAAGCAGGCCTTCGGGTCGGAGGCGAGGCCGCATGAGGGGAATCGGCAACGCTCCGGTCAGCTTTGGCGTATTCGGTACGACGGCCGGTTCTGCCTCGCCCGCGGACATGCTGGACGCGCTCTCCGTTGCGGGATACGCCGGAAGCGAGCTCGGGCCACCGGGCCTCTTTGGGACCGCCGCCGAGGCGGCTGACGCTTTCGCCGAAGCCGGCCTGAGCGCGATCGGCGCCTACGTGCCCCTCCATCTCGCCATGGACGAGAGCACCTTCGAAAGCGATCTCGCGAGGATGGCCCTCACCTGCGACGAGTTGCAGGCCACTGGCGCTTCCCTGGCCATCCTCGCCGATGAGGGTTCACCGGATCTGCTTGCTAACCCCGCGCGCACGGACCGGCAAGGGGCACTGGACACCGCTCAGTGGGAACTCGCCACGCGACGACTCGCGAGAGCTGTCGCG
>VGBQ01000128.1 GCA_016870425.1 Actinomycetota bacterium
TCAACAACTACTGGGCCAAGGTACACGGCACGGTCGACGGCACGATGACGGTCAACGGCAAGACCGTCACCGAGGTGGACCCGACCAGGGTGGCGCACACCTTCACGGTGCACCAGTACCCCGAGAGCGGCCAGCCCTATCTCTTTGTCTCCGTCCCGTTGCCCGACCTGGGTAGCAACGCGGTGGGCAATGCCAATCCCTACGTCGACGATCCCAAGGAGGTGACCTTCACCTTCAGGACGGGTGACCCGGGCACCTACGTGTGGAACTGCGAGTACCCGTGCGGTGACCTCTACCAGGAGTTCGGCGGCCCGATGCAGCAGCGCGGCTGGATGTCCGGCACCCTCGAGGTCGTCTGATGGCCGACACGCTGATCCCGGCGGAGGAGCCTGAGGCCCCCACCAACCGCCCACCCGCCATGCACCGCCTGCGCGAGTGGCTGCAGCGCCGCTATGTGCGCCACATCCTCATCATCACCGTCGTCGTGGGCTTCCTGCTCCTGCCGCTGGGCTGGCTGATGCTCGCCGCGATGAACCAGTCGGGTGGCCCGGCCTCGTCGATCATGGAGGACATCCAGCAGACGATCCTCGTGTTCACGATCGTCTCCATCCCCATCACGTCCTTCGTCTTCGCCGTCCTGCTCTACAGCCTCTTCGGCTGGAAGGGCAAGTCCGGTGAGGAGCCACCCAACAACGACAACCCGGCGATCCGCACCAATGCCGTCGCGGTGATCACCTGGACCGCGGCGTCCAGCATCCTGGCCGGCTTCCTGGTCGTGTGGGGGCTCATCGAGCTCGCGGACATCACCGCGGATTCCTACGGCACCCAGTCGATCACCGGCCAGCCACGCGCGGACAACGCGCTCGTCGTCAATGTCACCGGCCAGCAGTGGGTGTGGACCTTCGAGTACCCGCAGTACGACAAGGTGGCGACCGATGTCCTCTACCTCCCGAAGGACCGCCCGGTCCTGTTCAACGTGACGTCTGTGGATGTCATCCACAACTTCTGGGCGGTCGAGCTCGGCATCAAGATCGACGCCAATCCTGGTGCCATCACGCAGACCGGCGCCACTCCCAACAAGGAGGGCATCTTCAACGTGAGATGCGCCGAGCTGTGCGGGCTCCACCACGCCTACATGGAGACCGAGATCCGCGTGATGCCGCAGGAGAACTTCGAGAACTTCATGCGCGAGAACGGCGGAGGGCAGACGCGATGAGCACGCCGTCAGCGAGCACCGCGACGATCCACCAGGTGGAGGTGCCTCAGCCGAAGCAGCACGGCAAGCCCGGTGGCATCATGCGCCACCTCAACTTCTTCACCGGCCTCATCGGCGGCGTCGTCCTGGCGCTGGTCTTCGGCTTCCTCATGAACATCCAATTCCCCTCCGGAGCCCTGACGGCCAACTTCGCCAACGCTGCCGCCGGGCCGACCTTCTGGGCGATGATGGTCGGCTGGGTCATCGGCTTCATGGGTGGCATGGGCGCCTTCACCGGACCCATCCGCTGGCTCTTCGGGCGCGACCTCACCCATGCGGACGCGGAATTCATGGCCGGCAAGGACCAGGGGAAGTTCCGCTACTGGCGCTTCACCACCGACCACAAGGTCGTCGGCATCCAATACCTCATCGTCGCGATGATCATCCTTGGATTTGGTGGCCTGCTCGCGATGCTCATCCGCACGGAGCTCGGCTTCACGTGGATGGAGGTCTTCAACCCCGACTTCTACAACTCCCTGGTGGGCACGCACGGCATCGCCATGGTGATCGCGATGATCGTGGTCGTCTCCGGCCCGGTGGGCAACTTCATCGTCCCGCTCATGTGCGGCGCCCGTGACATGGCCTTCCCCCGCCTCAATGCGCTGAGCATCTGGCTGCTCGTCTGCGCCGTGCCGCCGCTGATCCTGTCCCTCCTCGTCGGCGGCATCCGCGACGGCTGGAGCGTCTACCAGCCCCTCAACTCCCAGGCTGGCCCCGGGATGATCGGCTACCAGACGACGATCATCGTCTTCGCGGTGTCGACCGCGCTCGCGAGCGTCAACATCATGACGACAATCCTGACGATGCGCGCGAAGGGCATGACCTGGGCGAGGACGCCGATTCTCATCTACGGATCATTCGCCGCCGCGGCGATGGGGCTCTACGCCTTCCCGTTCTACATGTACTCGCAGATCCTGTCGATGACTGATCGGCTCATCAACACGTCGTTCTTCAACCCCATCGAAGGCGGCAGCGTCTGGCTCTACGAGAACCTCTTCTGGCTGCTCGGCCATCCCGAGGTCTACGTCATCCTCATCCCGAGCATGGCCGTGATGATGGAGCTCATCCCCGTCTTCATGCGCAAGCCGCTCTTCAGCTACTACATGGCCATCGCGGGGATCGTCGGCGTAGTCGGCCTGAGCGGCCTGGTGTGGGCACACCACATGTACATGACCGGCTGGGCACCCCAGGCGAACTATCCCTTCATGCTGTCCACGGAGATGATCTCCATCCCGGTGGGCTTCCTCGTGCTCGTCGTCATCGGCACGATGTGGCGCGGCACCTTCTGGAGCAGGCTGCCGATGATGGCGGTCTTCGCCGTGATCTTCAACAAGATGATCGGCGGGGTCACCGGCGTATACCTCTCCGACGTCCCGGCCGACCAGTACTTCCACGGCAACATGTTCGTGACGGCCCACTTCCACTACATGCTCATGGGCGCGGGTCTCTTCGGTGCCATGGGTGCGGTCGCCTACTACTTCCCCAAGATGACCGGCCGCTACCTCGACGAGCGCACCGGCTCCATCGGCTTCTGGACCGCCTTCGCAGGCTTCCAGATCACCTTCATGTCGATGTTTGTCGCCGGCCTGCAGGGGCAGCCGCGCCGCGTGCTGCAGTTCGACAACATGTTCAATATCTCCAACTGGATCTCCACGATCGGCGCCTACATCATCGGCATCGGCATGCTCATCTTCCTCTCCGCGATCATCTCCTCGTGGCGCAGCGGTCAGGTGGCTCCGTCGAATCCCTGGCATGCGCAGACCCTCGACTGGCAGACCGCGACTCCCGTGCCACTCGAGAACTTCCCGGTCCTGCCCGTGGTCACCAAGCTCCCCTACGACTACGGCGTGCCTGATCCACTCGCTCCTCAAACGCTCGAGAAGCAGTACGACGAGAAGGTGGGGGCACCGACATGACCGCCCCACTGATGTCGCCCACGACCGGAGAGCCGGTCGCCGTCGTCGCCCGCCGCAATCGCCTCGGCCTGGTCTTCCTCGTCGTCGCCGACTTCTCGGGCACGATGGCGCTGATCATCAGCTACGTCTACCTGTGGTCACTCAATGTCAACAACGGCTGGGCTCCCAACCAGCAGACATTCGGCAACAACGACCTGCTCAAGAGCCGCTCTCCGCTTCCGTGGGCGGCCGACTGGCCCTTCTGGGCGATCCTGGGCCTCACGGTCGTCGCCACCATCGTCCTGTGGCTCGGCATACGCACGCTGAGGTCCGGGCACCGAGGTGGGCTCGTGGGAGCCGCGGCGGTCTCCACCATCGTCGTCGTCGCGGCCCTTGTGCTGCAGTGGTGGCAGATCACCACCTTCCCCTTCGGGCCGGGCAACGGCTCCTATGCGTCTGCCGTCTTCTTGCTCACGGCCTCGGTCTTCGCCCACCTGCTGCTGGCCGCATTCCTGCTGCTGGCCATCACCAATCGCACGCGCGCGGGGCTGGTGTCATCCGACAACCCCTTCCAGGCCAAGCTCGTCGGCTACTGGATGGTGTGGGTGTGCGCGAGCATTGTCCTCGGCTGCCTGTGCACGACCTTCCTCAAGGCCAGCCCCAACACCACCCCCGCCAACTTCGGCGAATTCAGCCTCTACAACCCGAATGCACCGGCGCCCTCGGCATCACCCAGCCCCTCGCAGTGATCCCCGCTCGTCTGTCCACCGGGGCTCGATTGAGCCTCGGGCTTCTTGCCGGCGTACCCGTCCTCCTGCTCATCCTGGCCACGCTGGGCGCGCTCTCGCAGACGACGGTCGAAGGCCTGCCCGTCGTGCCATGGCAAACGCTCTGGGGGCTCCCGCTCGATCGCTGGGTGCGAGACATCGCGGCCTCGCTCGTGCTCGGCTTCGTCGTCGTGGGCGGCCTGCTGCTCCCGCGCCTGGATCACCGGCTCGTGCGCCTGGCCTCGCTGGCAGCTCTGGCCTGGCTCATCGCCCTTCTCGCGCAGGTGCCCCTCACCGTCTCGGAGCTCCTGGGACGCCCGCTCGTCGACTCCCTGGAGCCGCAGATCGTCGCGGCCCTGCTCACTCAAACGCAGCTCGGCCAGATCCTCGTCGCGCAGATCGTCCTCGTGGCACTAGTCGCACTGCTGGGCTGGGCCATCCTGGGGCGCGTCACCGCGGCGATCGTGCTCGGCATGGCGGCAGCGGCTGCCGGCCTCACCGGGCTCATGGGCCACTCGGGCCTGCACGCCGGTCATACCTCCGCATCGGTGTCGCTCTTCATCCACCTGCTTGCGGCTGGTGTCTGGGTTGGCGGCCTCATCGCCGTGTGCTCCCATGTGATGCGACACCCCGATGACGCTGCACTTGCCATCCGCCGCTTCAGCACGCTTGCGCTTGTGTGCGTCATCGTGCTCGCCGAGAGCGGACTGCTCAATGCCTCGTTGCGCGTGGACGGCGTGGCCTCACTCATCACGACGGCGTACGGCACGCTCATCCTCGCCAAGGCCACGCTGCTCGCTGCGCTCATCGTCTTCGGCTGGCGCCAGCGTCGGCGCGTCGTACCCACCGGCGATCGAGTGTCGCTCGTGCGCTTCGCGGGCTACGAGGTGCTGCTCATGGGCATCGCACTCGGTGTCTCTGTCGCGCTCTCGCGTACGGCGCCACCCGCGGGGGCGATCCCGGGCGATCACATCACCGCCGGTGCGCTCGCCGTCCTGGCACTCGGCGTGCCCCTCGTCATGGCCTGGGCCGGGGCGGGGCGTCAGGGGCGCCCCGCGTGGCTGCACCGGCTCACTGCCGCCTATCCGGAGCCCTTCGCCGTCGCGGTCGCCGTGCTCACCTACGTCATGGCCGCCATCGTGCCCTCGGGCCTGCTCGGCATCGGCGTGGCCGCGGTACTCGCCTCCCTCGCCCTCATCGCGGTGGGGTGGGCCTTCGCCGTCGCCGCACTCGGCCCGCGCGGACTGCCGGCGATCGTGCTCGCCGCGGTGCTGTGGCCCGCTGCGCTCTGGCTCGCGTCGCTCTCGGATCCTGTGGAGACGGGTGCCCAGGTCGCACTTGCGGGAGCGGTCGGCCTCGCGTGCATCGGGCTCCTGGTCGTCGTACGGCGTACCGCGCGCAGTGACCCCGCTGTCGCCGTGGCACCCGAGGAGGTGCCGGTCGCGTGAATCAGCGCTGGAAGGACATCCTCACCCTGCACCTGCCGCTTGTCATCGTGCTCGCGTTCTGCACCTACGCCACGATCAACCAGTACGGCCGTGCGCAGGAGGGCGTGCAGCGCTCGTGGGCCTATACCTTCCAGTGGCCGATCATCGGGCTCTTCGCCATCGTCGTGTGGAACCGCTATCGCAAGCACGGCAACCTCACGCGCTGGTTCACCGACCGCTATCGCAAGCGCATTGACGCGTATCGCGCGGAAGCGGAGGCCGCGGAGGTGGCCGAGCCAGAGGCGCCCGATCCTGACGCCGAAGCCTGGGCGGCGTACCAGGAGGACCTGCGCCGCCGTGAGGCCGAGCGCGGGGATGTGACCTAGGGGCCGGCGAACCGCTAGCCTTCTGCGGGCCCATCGTGGGCCAGGGGGCCAGTCCCCGTGTGTCGCGAGGTGATCCGCCATGCCTGCCATCGTGCTTCTAGGCGCCCAGTGGGGCGATGAGGGCAAGGGCAAGGCGACCGACCTGCTAGGTGGCCGCGTCGACTACGTCGTGCGTTACCAGGGTGGCAACAATGCGGGCCACACCGTCGTCATCGGCGACGAGAAGTACGCCCTGCACCTGCTGCCCAGCGGCATCCTGTCTCCCGGAGTCATCCCCGTCATCGGCAACGGCGTCGTCGTCGACCCGGCCGTGCTGCTGCACGAGATGGCCGGACTCGAGGCCCGCGGCGTCGACACCTCGCGCCTGCTCATCAGCGCGAGCGCGCACCTCATCACGCCGTACCACGTCACCCTCGACAAGGTGGCCGAGCGCTTCCTCGGCAAGTCCAAGATCGGCACCACGGGCCGTGGCATCGGGCCGACGTACATGGACAAGGTGGGCCGCCTCG
This sequence comes from Actinomycetota bacterium, assembly GCA_016870425.1. Classification (GTDB taxonomy): domain Bacteria; phylum Actinomycetota; class Actinomycetes; order S36-B12; family S36-B12; genus Mxb001. Next base: position 6,240 of record VGBQ01000128.1, read on the forward strand.
GCATCCGCGTGCAGGACCTCTTCGACCCCTCGATCCTGCGCCAGAAGGTCGAGGGTGCGCTGGCCAACAAGAACCAGGTCCTCGTCAAGGTCTTCAACCGCCGCGAGCTCGCGGTCGATGCGATCACCGAGGAGCTGCTGCAGTACGCCGACCCGCTGCGCCCGCATGTCGCCGACACCGCGCTCGTGCTCAATGACGCCCTCGACGCCGGCAAGACCGTGCTCCTCGAGGGCGGCCAGGGCACGCTCCTCGACGTCGACCACGGCACCTACCCCTTCGTCACGTCCTCGAATCCGACCGCGGGCGGCGCGTGCACGGGCAGCGGCATCGGACCGACCCGCGTGACGCGCGTCATCGGCATCCTCAAGGCCTATACGACGCGCGTCGGCTCGGGCCCCTTCCCCACCGAGCTGCTCGATGAGTGGGGCGAGCGTCTGCGCAGCGTCGGCGGTGAGGTGGGCGTGACGACCGGGCGCCCACGCCGCTGCGGTTGGTTCGACGCGCCGATCGCGCGCTATGCGACGCGCGTCAACGGCCTCACGGATGTCTTCCTCACCAAGCTCGACGTGCTGACCGGCATCGAGCGGATCCCCGTGTGCGTGGCCTACGAGATCGAGGGTCAGCGGGTCACCGATCTGCCGATGACCCAGACGGACTTCCATCACGCGAAGCCGGTCTACGAGGAGCTCCCCGGCTGGACCGAGGACATCTCCGGAGCGCGCACGATCGAGGACCTGCCGGCCAATGCTCAGGCCTATGTGCGCTATCTCGAGGAGCTCACTGGCGCGCCTATCAGCGCCATCGGCGTCGGCCAGGACCGCGACGCCACCATCGTCGTGCGCGACATGCTTGCCTGAGGCACCCCCACTCCCCGCACCATTGCGCCGAGTGGTCGCTATCTGGCCGAGTTAGCGACCACTCGGCGCAATGGTGCGGGTGGGCTAGGTGGCGGACCGGGTGGGCTAGGTGGCGGACCGGGTGGGCTAGGTGGCGGACCGGGTGGGCTAGGTGGCCGTGCGGGCGGCCCAGCGTGGCTGGCCCCAGCGGATCCAGCCCCAGTACCAGACGGCGGTGAGCAGATAGTCGTAGGCGAACAGCAGCAGCAGCGCGGGCCCGGTGACCTCGATCGCCTCGAGCTTGTCGCCGAGCTCGACGATCTCCTCCTCATTGCGGATGTTGCCGTCGAGGATGACGAAGGCTACGAGCGCGATGGGGATGACCTTGGCGAGCTCGTGAGCAGCGTGAGGGGCGACGAAGGCAAGCGTGCGGATCGCGATGATGAGGGCGATGGGGAAGATCAGC
>VGBQ01000129.1 GCA_016870425.1 Actinomycetota bacterium
GCGAGTCTCTTGGCCGATGCGGGCGCCCACACGACGACGTGCAGGTCACTGCCCATGGCTTGACCACGCACCTCCGCGCGCTGCATCGTCAACTACTCCATGTCGTCGTGTCGCGATCGAGCGTGCTGGGACCGATCGTCGCACCCGGAGGCCGCGTCTCCTCGGCGATGCGCTCGATCACGCGTACGTCGGCCTCCTCTCCGCGTGCGAGCTCGGCGGCGACGTCGCGCAACTCCTGGCGGTAGGCCTGCAGGCGCGCGGCCTCGCGCGTGAGCTGCTCGGCGTAGGCATCGAGCGCGGCGCGTTCGCCGTCGGGCTCATCGGGAGGGGCGGCCTCGGACTCCGCGGCACGGATCCCGATGAGCGCGGTGAGCCCCGCGCACGCCGCGACGGACAGGCCCGCGGCGACCCAGCGGTCCATCCGGCGCCGTGCGGCCGGCGTCATCGGCTTCATGCGGCCACCCCCTCCCCTCCATCGTGCGCAATCGGCGGTCATCGGGCAAGGCAGATCCTCGGGATGGCGTCGACGCCCCCGTGATGGCGTAATGGATTCATGCGCGGTTGGCGGGCGATCACCCTCGGTCTCGCCGCGGCGTTCGTCCTCGGCGCCTGCACGGGCGCTCCCGAGCAAGCGGCCAGCCCCAGCGCCGAGCGCCCCCCGTGGCCGCACGACGCCGTGCGCTTCCTGGGCGCGGGCGAGGCCCTGGGCGAAGCCGAACTACTCGACGCGATCAGCCGCCGCGGATCCGTCCGCGACCTGTCGTCCGATCCGCTCACCGATGCCGAACTCGCCGCGCTGCTGTGGTCCGCACAGGGAGTGTCGACACCGGGTGGTGCGCGCACCGTGCCGTCGGCGGGTGCGCTTTACCCACTCGAGATGTACGTCGTCACGCCCGAGGAGGTCCTGCACTACGTGCCCCGCACGTCCTCGGTGGAGGTGCGCTACGACGACCGGGCCAAGGAGCTCGTCGCCGACGCGGTGAGCGACACGCCTGCCTCACGCGCGTACGCGCTCGTCGTCATCACCGGGGTGCCGGGTCGCATCACCGGGAAGTACGCCGAGCGCGGGATCCGCTACATGTGGATGGAGGCCGGTCACGCGGCGCAGAACATGCTGCTCGCCGCGGCCGCGCTCGGCCTGGGCGCGGTGACCATCGGCGCGTTCGACGACGCCGGGATGGCGGACGCACTCGGCCTGTCTGAGATGGAGGAGCCGCTCTACCTCATTCCCGTGGGCCGGCCACTGCGCTGACCGACGGGCCCCTTCCGTCTGCAAACGCTTGCCGATAGGCTCCCCGCATGAACACCGACATGCGCACCCAGATGGGCTCCGGCAAGGGCTTCATCGCCGCCCTCGACCAGAGCGGCGGCAGCACCCCCAAGGCGCTGAAGCTCTACGGCATCGACGAGTCGGCGTACTCCGGCGAGGCCGAGATGTTCGATCTCGTGCACGCCATGCGCTCGCGCATCATCACCGATCCTGCGTTCAACGGCGACAAGGTGATCGCGGCGATCCTCTTCGAGATGACGATGGACCGCGACATCGAAGGGCAGCCGACGCCGTCCTACCTGTGGGATGTCAAGCGCGTCGTGCCGATCGTCAAGGTCGACCTCGGTCTGGCAGACGAGGTCGACGGCGTGCAGGTGATGAAGCCGATGCCGCACCTCGACGACCTGTGCGCGCGCGCCGCCGGCAAGGGTGTCTTCGGCACGAAGATGCGCTCGGTCATCAATTCCGCGAATCCCGCGGGCATCCAGGCTGTCGTCGACCAGCAGTTCGATGTCGCGCTGCAGATCCTCGGCCACGGCCTGGTGCCGATCATTGAGCCCGAGGTCAACATCAAGAGCGATGACAAGGCCCAGAGCGAGGCGATCCTGCGCGATGCGCTCCTCGCCGGCCTTGACCGCGTGCCCGCCGGCCAGCAGGTGATGTTCAAACTGTCGCTGCCGAGCGCCAACAACTTCTACCGGATCTTCGTCGATGATCCGCGCGTGCTGCGCGTGGTGGCTCTGTCCGGCGGCTACTCCCGTGACGATGCCTGCGACATGCTTGCCGCCAACAACGGCATGATCGCGAGCTTCTCGCGCGCACTGTCGGAGGGGCTCAGCGCCCAGCAGAGCGACGCGGAGTTCAACGCGACCCTGCAGGCCACGATCGATGAGATCTACGCCGCGTCGATCACCTGATCCCTCGCGCACCCCGGACAGGGTCGGTGACCCTTCAGGTGGGTCGGTGACCCTTCAGGTGGCGAGTGTGCAGTTGCGTGCAGGAAAGCGAGCCCCTCGCTGCACGCAAGTGCACACTCGGCCGAGCAGAAGACCATCGGCGAGGTCTACGCCGCTTCCAGCACCTGAGGTGCCCTAGGGCAGGATGCAGCCGTGAGCCTGCACGAAAACCTCCTCGGTGGTCCGCCGCCGACCCTGCTGCCCGATGACACCGATGCGCGCCAGGAGCTGGAGGGGGGCGCGGATGCCTACGACGTGGCGCGTCGCCACCCGCAGTCGAGCCTCGCGTGGGCGGTCCTGTCGGATGCCGCGTGGAATGAGGGCCGCGTCGTGGAGTCCTACGCCTTCGCGCGTGTGGGCTACCACCGCGGACTTGACGCACTGCGTCGCAATGGCTGGAAGGGCCACGGGCCCGTGCCCTGGTCGCATGAGCCCAACCGCGGATTCCTGCGCTGCCTGATCTCGCTGCAGCGCGCTGCCGCTGCGATCGGCGAAGACGATGAGGCCGAGCGCTGTGCCGCCTTCATCGTCGACTGCGACCCGAGTCTGAGGGACTAGGTCGCATGGCCGATGTCGCGGTGGTGGGCGGCGGCATCAGCGGCATCGCCTGCGCCACGGCACTGGCAGACGCCGGGCTCACCGTCGATGTCCTCGATCGCGGCCATCGGCTCGGCGGGCGCCTGGCGACCCAGACGCTGCGCGACACCGGCACGGCGTACGACGGCCGGGTCGTGGATGTGGGTGCCTCCTATTTCACGGTGGACGACGCTGGATTCGGTGAGCTTGTCGGCGACTGGATTGACCGGGGACTCGTGCGGCCCTGGACCGACACCTTCCACATCGCCGACGGTGCAGGGGTGCTCGGCACCAAGTCTGGTCCGCTGCGCTACGCCGCCCCGCGTGGTCTGCGCACTCTCGTCGAGGACCTCGCGACGCAGTTGCCGTCGGACCTTGTCGAGATTCGGCACCCGATCGATGTGACGCGCGTGGACATCGGCGACAAGGGTGTGCGCATCGCGGACCGCGACTATCGCGCCGTCGCCCTGTGCGGCCCCGACCCGCAGATGGATGCGCTCGTGACGGTCGATCACGCCCCGATGTGGGAGCCGGTGATGGCACTCGTGGCCGTCTACGACGAGCGCACCTGGGACTTCGACGGCGCATTCGTCAACGACGACCCAGTCCTGTCCTTCCTCGCCGACGATGGCTCACGACGTGGAGACGGCGCACCCGTGCTCGTCGCGCACTCCACGCCGGTGCTCGCGGCGGGCCATCTCGCTGAGCCGGTGACCGCGGCGCCCGCAATGCTCGCGGTGCTTCGCAATCTCAGCGGCGCCATGCCCGCGTGGTTCAGCGTCAAGCGGTGGACCTACGCCCGTCCCGCTCACGCCCGACCGGAGCCCTTCGCCCTGGAGGGGCTCGTCGGCCGTGCCGGTGACGGCTGGGCCGGTCAGCCGCGCACCCAGTCGGCCTGGGTGTCCGGCGATGCCCTGGGGCGGGCGATGACCGAAATGCTCCGCTGAGAGGCCGTTATCGCCGTTCGCCTTGCCTGTGGTCGCAGAGCCGCTCCACACTGTGTCCAACCCAGTGAGGGGGCGATGATGCGCGCAGTGCGATGGATGGCTGTGGTGGCGGCGACGGTCGGGTTGATGGCAGGGACCATGCCCCCGGCCCAGGCTGCACTCCCGGACGACCTGGAGTATTCCTACGAATTGGATACGCCGATCCTCGGGATGCCCTCCGCATTCTCCTCCAAGGGCTCGTGCACGCAGACGCTCGGCGCGGCCTTCGATCTGGTGATGAACGGCCAGCCCGAGCCCAACCTCAGCCCTGCACTCGCCAAGCCCGGCAACGACGTGCGCTGCACGCTTGAGTCCTCGGCCGACTCTCCCGGCACGACGATCTCGGGCACGGTGTCGGCTTCATCGGGTGGCCAGAGCGGCACCGGCACCTTCGTGCTCGTCTGCGACATCGGTCGCTCCATGAAGTCGTGGTTCAACGCCGTGGTTTCGGCCGACGGCGATCCTGCACTCGCGGCTGATCCCTACGGGGTCAATGGCGCGGGGCACGTCTCGTGCAGTTGGACCATCGACGTCCAGGACGCGCAGAAGTCCCAGCTCTCCGGCACGTTGGAGATGGCAGGCGCCTTCTCCCTGGACTCCACCCCCGTCGACTGGTCCAACTGCGCCTCCCTGGGTCTGCCCATCCCCGAGCGGGTCCTGCCCCGCGCCAAGTGCGTGACCTTCGACATGGTGATCAGTGCCTTCGTCACGGGCGGCACGGGTCTTTTTGCCGGCCGCACAGGCAGCGGCACGATGACCCAGGCGCTCTTCATCCCCGTGGTCATCCCCATCGATCTGAGTTCGGCGCCGCCACCGGACCCGGGCTGCCCGCCCGAGCAGCCGGACTGCCAGACCCTGGACCTGACCGACTGCGAGTACTCGCCCACCAATCCCGGTGATCCCACGTGGAATGACCTGAGCAATCTGCCACCCAACGCGAACATCCCCGGCTTCAAGGGTCCCGGTTGGTACCGCTGCCCGGGAGATGACAACGGCGGTGGCGGTGGCGGCGGTGACGGTCTTACCGGCTGCATCTACTCACCGACGGAGCAGACCGGCCCCGGCTGGAGCTTCATCGATCCGCCTGCGGGAGTCCCCGGCTCCCAAGGACCCGGCTGGTACAACTGCGGCGACGGCGGCGGTGGCAACGGCGGCGGTGGTGGGGGTGACGGCCTCACCCGCTGCCAGTTCTCACCCACGGAGCAGACCGGCCCTGGCTGGAGTTACATCGCGCTTCCCCCGGGTGCGAGCGTGCCGGGTTACCAGGGACCCGGTTGGTACAACTGCGGCGATGTGCCCCCGCCCGCGCCGACCGTCGTGGTCTCTGATGCGGCAATCGAGGCGGCATTCCGCGCTGCCCTTGCCCCGCGCAGCCTCGGCGACATGCTCTCCCTGTCCACCAAGACCGGCAAGGCGTCGGCTCCGCGCATCGTGGCCCCCGCGCGGGTCGCCGGCTCGACGGTGCGCCCCTTCGCGGGATCGACGACACTGCGTTTGTCCACCGTGCCGGGAGCCACGTGCGCCGTGACCGCCAAGGCGGGCAAGGCCACCGCCAAGCTGCCCGCGGCTAAGTCGGTCAACGGCCGTGTCGATACCAAGGTCACGGCGACCCAGCTCATGGCGCGCCTGAAGGTGAAGGCAGGTGCGCAGGCGACGATCACGGCGAACTGCAGCGTCAAGGCGGGCAAGAAGACGCAAAAGCTGCCGCCCACGTCGGTGACGGTGCGCTTCTCCTAGACAGGCTCGGCGACGAGGGAGTCCAGGGCGCTCTCGAGCTGGCCCGGCTGTACGGGGCCGATGATGCGCACGGCGATGCGACCCTGGCGATCGAGGATCACCGTGCTGGGCAGTGACCGGGGCGGCACGCCGGGGATTGTCGCGAGGATCGCGCCATCACGATCGTCGATGCTGCGGTAGGTGCTCGACCCCAGCAGACTTGCGGCGGCGATCGGATCGTCGAGGGAGTTGAGGCCGAGGAAGGTCACGCCCTTGTCGGCGTAGGCCTGAGCGGCATCGGCCAGCAGCGGCAGCTCCTCGATGCACGGCGGGCACCAGGAGGCCCAGGCGTTCACGACGACGATGTCGCCGGCGTGCTCTGCGGTGGAGAGCTCCGTGCCGTCCGCGGCCGCCCCCGCGATGATCAGTGACTGCTCGCGATCGGCAGCCGGGATGATGGTCACGCCAACGGCGGGATTGGTGGCGGGTGCGGTCGCGGGGATCGTCATCACCGGCGTCGCGGCGTACATCTGCGAGCAGCCGGTGAGCATCAGCGATGCGCCGACGAGCGCCCACGCGACCCTCATCCCTGCACCTCCGCACGCTCCCGGCGCTCTGAGATCGCCGTGCTGCGCTCCTCGGAGCGCCACCACTCGACGGCCGCCACCATCATCCATACGGAGTCGATGACCATGGTGATCGCCCACATGAGCGCACCTGCCAGCTGCTGGTCGACGAGCGGATCGGCACCCACGGCGGTCGTCGACGCGACGTACGACGGATACAGCGTCACGGGGGCGAGGAAGATCACGGCGCCGAGCGCGGTCTCGGGGATCATCATGAGCCCCAGCGAGAGCAGGCGCATCGCAGGCCGCGGGCGCCGGGCGCACATGTCATTGCCGATGAGCGGGTAGTAGAAGAGCAGGGCGGCCACGAGGTAGAGCGGTCGCTCGACGTAGGCCATCGCATCGTGATCGCCGAGCACCCACTCCATCACGGGCGTGACATGCGAGCCGATGAGCACGGTGACGAAGAGCACCCACGTGACGACGGGATTGACGAGCACGAGACCGACCTGCGAGCGCAGTGCGCGGATGATGGCGGCACGCGTGCGCCCCGTCGTCGCCAGGACGGTGAGTGCGACTGGGCAGGACAGCACGATGAACGGGGCTGCCAGCATCATCACGATGAGGTGCTGCCCCATGTGTGCCCAGAAGTAGGTGTGCGCTAGAGTCTCGAAGGGACCGAGGTAGGCGATCGCGAGCAGCGCCATGGCCAGGAGGAAACTGAGCGTTCGCCACGCAGACCAGGTGAGGCCGCGGGATGCAAGGACGCGTACGCCGACGAGGTACAGCGCGGTGACGAGCAGGAGATTGGCCGAGACGAAGAGATCGACCGTCCACAGATCGTCTCCGGGATTCCACACCTCCATGCCTGCACGATAGTGCCCGCGTTCACCGTGAACTCATGTCGAATTCCGCGGGAGTGCGTGACGTGGGCGCCTCGTGGCCCTACCCTGGGGCCACCGCATGCACCCGTGTGTCGGGGGAAGGACTCGGTGAAGCGCTTTCTCGTCGCCCTCGTCTCGGTGCTGATCGGCGCCGGCGTCGTCGCGGGCGTGGCGTTCTTTGCCAGTGCCACCAGCGGGGAGCCGCCTCTGCTCGTGGCGACACCCACCGGCATGGTCGACACCCCCGAGGGCCCGGTCAACTCCGCCAGCCTTGAGCTCTCGGTCTATCCCAATAACTCCGATGCCGTCCCGGGGCCGATGGAGGGCGTCAATGCGCTCTACGCGAGCCAGGGCTGGCCCTTCTACTGGCCGTCGACGACGCTGCAGGTGCCGGCGAACTCCCTCGTGACCGTGACGATCTACCAGTACGACTCGGGCGGCCGGGTCTTCAACAACTTCTGGGCCAAGGTGCACGGCACGGTCGACGGCACCATGACGGTGAACGGCAAGACCGTC
>VGBQ01000130.1 GCA_016870425.1 Actinomycetota bacterium
CGGTGCCGAAGAGCCCGCCGTTGGCGAAGCCATAGAGCGACTGCACGATCTGGTAGCCGCCGGTGTCGGAGTAGGCAAAGGGATCGAGCCAGATCTGCACGCGGGTGCGTACATGTCCGAACATCAGATACGCGAAGACAGCGCCGACGGCGAAGAGCACGAAGCCCAGCACGAGCCAGGACCATCGCTGGGTGGCGATGTAGAGCATGGCGACGAAGAGGCCGAAGAAGAGCAGGGACGTGCCCAGGTCGCGCTCGAAGACGAGCACGCCGAGGGAGACTGCCCAGACGATGAGGATCGGCCCGAGGTCGCGGGCCCGAGGCAGGGGTACGCCGAGCACCTTGGTGCGCACGAGCGCGAGCGAGTCGCGTGTCACAACGAGATAGCCCGCGAAGAAGATCGTGAGCAGGATCTTGGCCGCCTCGGCCGGCTGGAAGGTGAATCCCCCGACGCGCACCCACAGGGTCGCGCCATTGACCGTGGCGCCGATCACCGGTGCGAGCGGCAGGAGGAGCAGGATCACGCCGACGAGGCCGCAGGTGTAGGTGTAGCGCTGCAGCACGCGGTGGTCCCGGAGCACGAGCAGCACGAGGACGAAGAGCAGGATCGCGACGGCGTACCACGTGAGCTGGTTGTAGACGTCGGGAGTGGGGATCGGATTGTCATTGCGCTCGGCGCGCTGCACAGCCGCGACATCGAGGCGATAGATCATCACCAGACCGAGGATCGTCAGCAGCGTCGCGATCGGCAGCAGGAAGGGATCGGCGTAGGGCACGCGCCAGCGCACGATGATGTGCGCGACGAGCGCGATCACCCCGACGACCGCCGCCGTGATCCAAAATCGCGAGTGCAGGCCCTCGCCGGTGGACCACGCGACCTGCTGGGTGCCCAGCACCCCCAGCCCCCAGGCGAGCACGAGCAGGACGAGCTCGAGATTGCGACGGGTGCGCTGGCGGGGCTGCGCGGCGGGGACGGCCGCGCTCACGGGCCCGTCCCCGGCGTCACGAGCGGTGGGCAGTACGCCGGCCGCGGTAGCGAGATGCAGGCGCGGTCGCGCAGCCCGGCCACGATCGCGTCGGCTCCCTCGCGACCCTGCGCAGAGATGCCGTTGGTCACCAGGCCCGCCTCGAGCGGCGGCAGGTCGGAGACGGGGATGTCGCCACGAGGGTCGACAGTGAGGGGAAGGTGCTCACGCCCTGGAAGACAGCGACCGCGCCGCCGCTGGTCCCGACGTACCACTGCGACCTCATCCACGCGCTGCCGAGGAGCACGATGGCAATGACGGCGACGAGCACCACCGCGCCGATGCCCAGCGCCCAGGAGATGACCTGGCGACGACGTGACCAGGGGGCGCGCGCCGCTGCGGACCGGCCGCCGTCGGCGGCAACCGCGGGGAGTTCGGAGGTGGGCGGTCCTCCGTCGATGACCGGCGGCGGGTCCGGGGCGTTGGGGTCGACCTGCGCGTCGTCGGGGAAGTGCACGCGCGGCAGTCGTGCGCGCACGCGCGGCTCGCCGGCCGCACCCACCACGACCGGCTGGGCCGCGGGGTCGCTGCCCTCGATGACGTCGGCGACGACGACCGTGACGTTGTCCGGCGCACCCCGCGCCAGCGCGAGGTCGACCAGGGCGATGACGGTCGCGGTGGGCTCGGTCTCGCCGAGGATCGTGCGCAGCTCATCGTCACTCACGACCCCGGTGAGGCCGTCGCTGCAGAGCAGGAATCGGTCGCCTGCACGCGCCTCGATGACCGAGAGATCGGGGTCTGCTGGCTGCAGCCCGTCGATCGCTCGCATGATGAGCGAGCGGCGCGGGTGCACGGCCGCCTCGTCCTCGCTGATGCGCCCCGCGTCGATGAGCGTCTGCACATAGGTGTGGTCATGGGTGATTCGGGTCAGGTCACCCCCCCGCAGCAGATAGCCGCGGGAGTCACCGACATGCACGACGGCGACCCGCGCCGCGGTGCCCTCGTCGATGAAGGACAGCGCGGTGGCGGTGGTGCCCATGCCTACGAGATCGGGGTTGTCGGCCACGACCTGGCCGATGCTGACGCCGGCGGCCTGCACTCCCGCGGCGAGTGACGCGAGGGTCTCCCCCGGGTCGCCCTGACCGTCAACAACGTCGGCGAGCGTCGCCACCGCCGTCGCGCTGGCGAGTTCGCCCGCCGCGTGTCCGCCCATGCCGTCAGCGACGACGAGCAGCCGCGGACTGGCGTAGCCGGAATCCTCATTTTCCCGGCGGACCATGCCCACGTCGGAGCGCGCGGCGTAGCGGAGGGTGAGGCCCACGGTCACCTCTGCAACTGCAGGGTCGTGCGCCCGATCCGCAGGGGGACCCCGGGCGGCAGCACCGTGGGAGATGTGATGCGGGTGCGATCGATCCACGTGCCGTTGGTGGAGCCGAGGTCCTCGACGATCCAGCCGTCGTCGCCGGGATACAGGCGTGCGTGACGGCTCGAGGCGTAGTCGTCGTCGATCACCAGGGTGGAGTCCGGGGCGCGCCCGAGCGTGACCTGCGCGGTGCCCAGGGGGATGACGGTCTGGGCGAGTGGGCCCTCGGTGACGACGAGTGAGGGTCCCGCCTTGGCGTGCTTCGCGGGCTTCGGCTGCTTCGCGGGCTTCGCGGGCTTGGGCGGCTTGGCCGGCTTGGGCGGGCGGGTGCTCGCCCGCGTGGGCGCCGGGCGGGCATCGCGCGGCAGCATGAGGTCGCGCCGCAGTGCGACGACGGTGATGATGATGAAGAGCCAGAGCGCACCGAGGAACGCCAGCCTCAGGAGGGTGAGGGCGAACTCGGTCACCGCGTCAGCCCGTCCGGTAGGTGATCGAGGTCGTGCCGATGAGGATCACCGACCCATCGACGAGAGCAGCCTGCCCCACGCGCGTGCCGTCGATCATCATGCCGTTGGTGGAACCGAGGTCGCGCGCGATCGCGGGGGTGCCGACGACGACCTCGCAGTGACTGCGCGAGACACCCGGATCCTCGATGCGGATGTCGGCCTCATTGCCGCGGCCCAGGCGTGTCACGGCGCGCACGAGGGGGTACGCCGTGCCGCCGATCTCGAGGTAGGGCTGACCGGGCAGCGCATCGGAGACGGCGGCCGAGACCACGGCGGCACGCGCCTCGGAGTGCACGCGGAAGATCCCGGTGTCGAGGGCGTCGTCGAGGGCAAGGCCGACCTCGGCGGGGCCGAGAAGTGCGTATCCCTGCTCCGCGGCGTACTCCGTGACGACCGTCGCGAGCTCCCCCTGCAGGGCCGCGCGATAGACGCTCAGGCGCTCGTCGTCGTGCGGCGCGAGGTCGATGGTGAAGACATTCGGGGTGACGGTGCGGCCGCGCGCGACGATGGCGGCGCGGTCGTCCATCTCCTTCTGCAGGGCCGCGGCGAGCTCGACCGGCTGGACCTCGGACTTGAAGGCCTTGGCGAAGGCGCCGTTGACGATGCGGTCGAGGCGGTCTTCGAAGCGATCCAGTAGGCCCACCCGTGAATGGTACGGCGCATCCCCTAGCGGAGGGGGCGTGACGCTCCCGCCAGGGACTAGCCGTAGCCCCTCTCGAACCAGTACACAGGCGGAAGGCCCTCGTTTTGCCGGAGGCACTCGATAGCCGCACGCGACTCCATGGGCGGGGAGAACCGGCTCGCCAACAGGGGGAAGTCCAGCATAGTCAGCGAGCAGGCTTCTAGCACAGGCTCCGCCGCGAGCTCCCTCTTCTCTAAGTAAGGAACGCCGTAGCGATGCAGGCACTCCAGCAACTGGAAGACCTCGGGCTCCGTGTCATTCAGGCCCGGGATCGGTGCAGTGTCATCGCTCATCACCTCGCGGATACGGTCCAACTCCGTCTCAGATGCCTCGCATTCGTTCTCCAGGATCTGCGGACCCGCCAGTGGGACTTGTGGGAACTCGACGGCAGGCTCACCCCGCTCCAGGCAGGCGACGAGCTTTGAGCCCTGAGTCGTGAGTTCGCCCCGCGTCGTCTCCATCAGGCGTTCGATAGCTGGCCAGACAAGGTCCTCGGGCACTCCGCACGCGATGGCGTAGTCAGGATCCGGTTCCACCGAGAGGGCCGGCTGGCTCGCCGTCCATTCGGGGTCGACGCCGGTAGTGGCCTCAACGACGGGAGCATTGTTCTCGGCGATCGAGAGTGGCGTGGGCCCCAAGGCCTTGCCCCAACCGAAGGGCACCCGAACGTTCGTGTTGCCCTGCCTGATGTTGGTAGCCTTCACGGCCGCGAAGGTGCCGAGGATCTGCTTGAGTCGCTGAGCAAAAGCAGCGTTCGACATCCGGCGCTCAAGCCGCCTGAGCTCGGCGTAGGCATCGGGGTCATAGACGTCGAGGGGTGAGCGGGTGTAGCTGCCAAGGGTTTGCCACTTCCCACACGTGCGATTGTCACCGTCGTAGGCCCGCGGACCACATGCGCGGATCTCCACGAGTGCACCCACGTCTTCGGGCGACAGTGTGATGGTGGCTCCGAACTTGTTTCCTGTCAGTGTGTCGGCCCCCGTGAACTCAACCTCTTCTTGACGGGGCAAAGCCAGACTGTAGGTAAGGCTGTCCGGGCGCTGTAGGAACCTGAGTCCGACTCGTTTGATGTCCAGGGTGATAGGTGTGGTGCGCACGATGACCCAGGGCCGGTCGTTGCCGTTGGGGTACTCAAGGTCCTTCCAGGGGACCGTGATGGTGACTTGGCTGCCGTCCGTGCCACCCAGCGTTGTCCAGCCACCAAGCGGATTCGGCCGGGCGGTCACCGTCTCCGGCGAGAGCTTGGGCGTCATCTTCTCTCGCAGTTGCCCAATCATCCCGAAGAGGATGCGCTCGGCGTAGTCCTGCTGACCAAAGGCATTGGGGTGCAAGATGCCCGCCGACACGTCGAGGGGCCCATCCATGTCCTCGCCTTGTGCATCGATCGCTTCAGGAAGATTGTTCACGAAGGGCTTGAGAGCGCACATGCCGTGCTGGTCGCGCCAGCCTTCCCAGAGGCGATCACCCCGTGGACCCTTGGACACCAGATGCCAGCCGAGCGTGGCCCCCTGTCCATTGTCCGTGGCGACCTTGCGAATCTCACTGACAAGTGCGGAGCCCACCTTTTCCTGCGCGTAGCGCCAGGACTCCCACTCGGAGAAGCTGAGCAGCCAATCGCTGTCCATGCGGACGTACGGATCGTGGCGAACCATGTAGGCATCAGAGTCGGGCCCGTGTGCGGCGAGGGCTGCCGAATAGACCGCTGCCAGGGAGAGCGGGGGGTGGCTGTCTGCGCAGAAGTCCTGTCCGTTGTCACTCCGCGTAAAGTCAGGGACCTCGGCCAGGTACACGCGATTCGGCTTCAGGAATTGCTTGATTTGCGTGTTCAGGAGGCCGTAACGCTGTGCTGTCGAAGACCAACGCTGACCAGGAGTGCGGCTGAGGCAGCCCCGCTTCGCAGTGTCCATCACCGAGCAGTTGGCCACCAGTGGGTCAACGACCTCTGCGGTCGGGATTCGCTTTGTGCTCGGGCACAAGCTGAGAGGGACGAGCGGAATCTCGCAGGTGATCACGGTTTCCCACGCGGACGGAGCGACGATGCCGCCCTTGATGGCGGCCTGGGACAGGTCTGTCCACTCATCCCCCGAGCGGCAAGCAAACGCGCACTCTGCGATGACAGGACCGAAGAAGACGTCGTTGCCGCCGACACTCATGTATGTGGCATCTACGGTCGGCTTTGACCTGTGGAAGCTACCGAGCCACCGCACTGCCTGCGTGATCTGCGTCTCCTGGGTCGCTCGTGACTGTGCAACTCGCAGGAAAGCCTCTTCATCGGAATAAAAACTGCTCACTCCCGCGGCACTCTGTGACTGAGAGAACTTCCAGGTGACGTACCGGTCACGCCACAAGTGTCTTGATTCCGCCCCAGAGCACGCGAAGTTGCGCCAGTAGATGTTGAACTGCGGGTAGAGCCGCCGCATTTCCAGCATCGCGTTGGCAAAGCCCGACTTCGACGAGCGATGACAGTACGAGGCCAGCCTCGGGTCATCGGATTCGCTTCGGGCGACGGGATAATCCGTGAAGTCGGTCCACTCAACCTCGTCCCAGGCATTCGGGAAGACAAGTTCAGTCAGCCAGTCGGTGGGAGTCGCGGGATTGCCCTCGCCCGAAGCAAAGGAGTCGCCCATGCCCACAACGACGAAGTCGGGGGGCTCCTCAGCCGAATTCAGCACGCGCGGGTGCGGACGGTTCTGCCAGAGGAGCGCATCATCGCCGGTCTGATTGAGCATGTCGCCTCGCCGACTGCGCTCGGCGTTGTAGGCAAGCCCCCGGGCACAGCCTCTTTCGTAGATCTGCTTGGGCTCGTAGAGGCCACCGGGCGGCTTCTCCACGTCGGTCACCGTCTCCACCAGCCACCAGAGAAAATCTCCAATGACGGACTCCTCCACAGCGTCAGCAATGACGGTGGCCGGGTCCAAGGCACACCAGATGTCGAAGACCGGCGGACCGGGTCTATACGGGTCTCCGAAGCGCCCATCGGCAGATGCAGGGGGAGCGGTGACAAGACCGAGGATGAGTCCGCAGACAATGGCGAGTGACGCAAGCGTCCGGCGCATGGGCACCTCCCGGGGAGTGGCCGGAGTCTCCTCCCGCGGGAGCGCCTTGGCAACGCGAAACAAGAAAAAGCCGTGTAAAATAGCCCTTGGACGCCGTCCCGAATTTAGCGCGAACCCCAGAAGCGGGGGATGAATCCGCCCACATGGTCGGCGTAGTCGAACCACGCCACCCCGTGCCTCTCGGCGAGGAGGCGGTCCTCCCAGAAGGCCTTGCCGTAGAAGAACACCACGAGCATGGCCCAGAGCACGACCTGCCAGATTGAGCCGACGGCGAGGGTGAAGCCGAGCGCGGCGACGAGGATGCCGGAGTAGACCGGGTGGCGCACCAGTGCGTAGATGCCTCCGGTGCGCAGCGCGGCGCTCTCCTGCGGCACCGGTGTCGGCGTGAGAGCCGCGCCCAGGCTCAGCAGAGCGATGAGCACGACGGCCAGGCCGGCGATCATGAGGATGATGCCGAGGACATCGAGCACATCGGGGGGCGCGAAGAGACTGCGGCGCTTGGGCAGGATCACGAAGAGCACGAGGAGCACCGCCTGCATGGCCACGAGGGCCCAGCCGATGCGTCGTGTGCGCACGAGCGGATCGGCGACGGCGCGCTCCTCGTCCGCCCCCCTGCTCACGGGCCCATTCTCGTCTACGGCTGAGACAACCGGTCGCCCCAGGTGCGACCATGGCCCCGTGACCCGTCGCTGGCGCGCCCTCGCGCTCATCCCCCTTCTCGTGGGCGCGTTAGCGGCCCCTGTGGCCGCGGCCCCGGCCCCCATGAAGGCGAAGCAGCCCAGGGTGGCCGGACCGACGTTCGAGGTGGGGGCGGCCGGGTCCATGCTCAGCGTGCTGGCCCAGG
>VGBQ01000131.1 GCA_016870425.1 Actinomycetota bacterium
CGGCGCGGAGTGCTGCTCGGCATCGGGGGTGTGGTCGTCGTCGGTGGAGTTGCACTCGCGTCCGCACGCTGGCTCACCACGCGTGCTAGTGCCGCCGCCTCCCGCGTGGGGGCTGTGCTCCCCCGGCCGGTCGAGTCGCTGGCGCCACTGCCCGCGAGTGTGCAGGCCCCGGTGCCGGGTATGACACCTTTCATCACTCCCAACGCCGACTTCTATCGCATCGACACCGCCGTGATCGTGCCCCAGGTGACCGCGGAGGAGTGGACCCTGAGCTTCGACGGCATGGTGCGCCGGCCCTTCACCATCTCCTACGCCGACCTCCTCGACATGCCCATGGTCGAGCGCGATGTGACCATCATGTGCGTCTCCAATCCGATCGGTGGCGACCTCATCGGCACCGCGCGCTGGCTAGGCACGCCACTGCTCCCGCTGCTGGAGCGCGCCGGCATCGAGCCAGGCGCCGATCAGCTCTTCAGCACGTCCGTTGATGGCTGGACCTGCAGCACTCCGCTCGATGGCCTCGCCGAGCGCGAGCCCCTGCTGGCCATCGGCATGAACGGCGAGCCGTTGCCGATCGACCACGGCTTCCCCGTGCGCATGATCATCCCCGGCCTCTACGGCTTCATCTCCGCGACCAAGTGGGTCACGCGCATCAGCGCGACGACCTACGCGCAGGATCCGGCGTACTGGACCGTGCGCGGCTGGGCCACCGACGCGCCCGTGCTCACCGGCAGCCGCATCGACCTGCCGCAGGGCAGCGTCACCGTCGGGCAGACTGCGATCGGCGGCGTTGCCTGGGCTATGGACGGGGACGGCATCAGCCGAGTCGAGGTGAGCATCGACGACGGCCCGTGGCAGGACGCCCAGCTCGCCGATCAGCCCAATCCGCGCACGTGGCGTCAGTGGTGGCTGGAGTGGGAGGCCACGCCGGGCCGTCACACCATCGCCGTACGCGCGACCAATGGCCTCGGTGAGACCCAGACGAGCGAGCTGCGGGATGTCGTGCCGTCGGGAGCGACGGGCTACGACGTAGGCGTGGTCGAGGTGGCATAGCCGCGCTCTCCCCGACTGTCGAGTTGCGGGGCGATTTCACGCCATTTCGGACCCGCTACTCGACACTCGCGATCAAGAGATCAGACGCGAGCGACGGCGCGCTCGACAAGCGCGGCCATCTGCGCTCCCATGTCGATGCCTGCGGCGGCGAGCGCCTGGGGCACCAGCGATGTCTCGGTCATGCCGGGCGCGACGTTGACCTCGAGGAACCACGGCGTGCCCTCGGCGTCGATGATGAGGTCCGAGCGCGACCAGTCGCGCAGGCCGAGCGTCTCGTGCGCGGTGAGCGCAGCCTCGGCCGCCGCCTTCGCCACGGCGTCGTCCAGGCGTGCGGGCACGTGGAACTCTGTCGTGCCCGCGGTATAGCGCGCGGCGTAGTCGTAGAACCCGCCGTCGGCGGCGATCTCCACCGCCGGCAGGGCGACCGGGCCGTCAGGCGTCTCCACGACGCCGACGGCGACCTCGGTGCCGTCGACGAAGCGCTCGAGCATCGCCACGTCGCCGTAGGCGAAGGCACCCACCATCGCGGCGGGCAACTCCGCGGCCTCGCGCACGATGCTCACGCCGAGCGCCGAGCCGCCGCGCGCCGGCTTGACCACGAGCGGGAATCCGATGCCGCGCTCCAGCGCCGCCATCACGCCCGGCGCACCCAGCTCGCGGAAGGTCGCGTGCGGCAGGGCCACGGCCTCGGGCGTCGCGAGACCGGCGCGGCGTACCAGCGTCTTGGCGACCGGCTTGTCGAAGGCCAGCCGTGAGGCAGCAGCGCGCGAACCGACGTAGGGCAGGCCCAGGCACTCGAGCACATCGCGCACGGCGCCGTCCTCACCCGCACTGCCATGCAGCAGGGGTACGACGCAGTCGGGTGCGTCGGCAGCGAGCTCGGCGAGCAGGGTGGCATCGACATCGCGCTCGATCACCTGCCAGTCGGGCCGCGCGGTGCGCAGCGCCTCGGCGACGCGACGGCCCGAGCGCAGCGAGACATCGCGCTCGGCCGAGAGGCCGCCGGCGAGGACGAGCACCTGCATGCGTGACTCCTAAAGCAGATCGGGTGCGGGGTTGGCCGGCCCCTGGGCATTGCGCAGCACATGGCCGGTGCCGAAGGTCTGCGCGATCTCGAGCTCGGACTCGATGACACCCGAGAGGCGGCGCACGCCCTCGCGGATGCGATCGGCGTCGGGGTAGCAGTAGGACAGGCGCAGGCTCTGCGAGCCCTGGCCGTCGACGAAGAATCCCGTGCCCGGCACGTAGGCGACGAGCGCGCTGATCGCGCGCGGCAGCATCGCCTTGGCGTCGAGCCCCTCCGGCAGCGTCACCCAGGAGTAGAACCCGCCGGCTGGCTTGGTCCAGGTGGTGCCCGCGGGCATGAGCTGCTCGAGCGAGTCGAGCAGCGCATCGCGGCGCTCACGGTAGAGCTCGCGGAAGACCTTGACCTGCTCGCGCCACGGCTGGGTGGCGAGGTATTCGCTCACGGTGAGCTGGGCGTAGTTGGACGGGCAGAGCACCGCCGACTCCGCCGCGAGGACGAGCTTTTCGCGTACGCCGTGGGGGGCGACCGCCCAGCCCACGCGAAGTCCGGAAGCGATGGTCTTAGAGAAGGAGCCGAGGTAGACGACCTGCTGGTCGTCATCGGCGCGGATCGCCCGCGGGGGCGCGCCCTCGAAGCCGAGCAGGCCGTAGGGATCGTCCTCGAGGATGAGGATGCCCTCGCGCTTGGCGATCTCGAGGATGCGCCGGCGACGCTCGGGGCCCTGGGTTACGCCGGCGGGATTGTGGAAGCTCGGGATCGTGTAGATCATCTTCACGCGCTTGCCCTCGGCACGCACGCGCGTGATCGCCTCGTCGAGTGCCTCCGGCACCAGACCCTCGTCGTCCATGGCGACATGCTGGATATCGCACTCGTACGCGCGGAAGACGCCCAGCGCGCCGACGTAGGACGGAGCCTCGACGAGCACGACATCGCCGGGATCACAGAAGACCCGCGTGACCAGGTCGAGTGCCATCTGCGAACCGGTCGTGACGATGACGTCATCGGGATGGGCGGTGATGCCCACCTCGGCCATGACGTCAAGGATCTGGCCGCGCAGCGTCACATCGCCCTGGCCGGAGCCGTACTGCAGCACCTCGGCACCGCGCTCACGCACCAGTCGCGCGGCGGTCTCGGCGAGCGCATCGAGTGGCAGGGCCTGGACGAAGGGCATACCCCCGGCGAGGGAGACGACCTCGGGTCGCGAGGCCACGGCGAAGAGGGCGCGAATCTCCGACGCGGTCATGCCGCGGGCGCGGGCGGCGTACGCATCCACCCAAGGATCGAGCCGTGAACCACCGCTCATCGCACACCTCCCTCGTCGCTGCCCGCGGGCCTGTTGGGGACCGTCCAGGGTCTCTATGCTGACGGATGGCAGCAGATGCGTGTGGGATGGGGTGAGCGACATGGCCGACGAGGTCGCCGGGCGCGATTCCACACTCGTGGGCACCCTTCTCCTCGGGGTCCTCATCTTTGGCCTAGGCGCCGCCGCGGGATTTGTCGCCCGCCTCCTATGGCCCCACCCCCGCTGAACCACCCCGCTCTCGGCGTGTGGCTGGCTAAGTGCCCTCGGCGTCGAGGGGGGCGAAGAAGGTGGTCACCGCGACGGAGATGGCCTCGCTGAGCGTGTCGCGGAAGCGGGGGTCGGTCAGGCGCGCGGCGTCACCGGGGTGCGAGAGGTAGCCCATCTCCACCCACACCGCAGGCATAGAAGTCAGCCGCAGCAGATCCCATGTGCGCGCGTGACTCCTGCAGTCGGTGAGGTCCGTGCGCCGGCACACCTCGGCCTGAATGTGCTCGGCAGCGACCCGCGCGCCCTCGGACTGCGAACCGCCGAGGGGCGCGCCGAAGTAGAACGTCGCGAAGCCGTTGGCGCCCGGCAACTCGACACGCTCGACATGCAAGGACAGCAGCAGGTCGGCGCTGGCTGCATTGGCATGCGATGCGCGCTCCGCTTCACCGACGAGCTCGGGCGTCGGCGTGCGGGTGTAGATCACCTGCGTGCCGAGCGCCGCGAGGCGGCCCTCGATGCGTGCGCACACATCGGCGACGATCGTCGCCTCAGCGAGCGCGAATCGCTGGTCCGCGTCTGCGCCCCCCGGATCGAGCGCGATGACCTTGCCTGCGACGCCGGAGCGCAGTGCATCCATCGCCTGCCGCTCGCGGATCGACACGGCGTTGCCGTCGCCCACCGTGCGCGTGAGCCGCTCGAGCGCCCAGTAGGTGGTGAAGCCGCATGTGCCGTCCGGCTCCATGCCCACATTGCGCTGGAACTCGCGCAGTGCGCCGTCGGTCAGCGGACCGAAGACACCGTCGGGGCGTCCGCAGTCGAATCCCATCCGCGTGAGTCGCTGCTGCAGGTCGAGTACGTCGTCGCCGCGGATGAGGTGACCGGGCGTGAAGGCAAGCACGCGGTCGCCCAGACCCCAGCGTGCCTCCTCGAGATGGCGCAGGGTCTGCGGACCGCAGACGCCGTCCGCGGGGATTCCGCGCTGCTGTTGAAAGGCGCGCACTGCCTGCTCGACGTCGTCGTCGTATGCCGCGGCATCCAAGGATGCCTCGGTGTCCGGGGCAAGCAGTCGCAGGCGCACCAGGCGCGCGCGAATGTCCGCAACAGCGACGCCGGTGTCCCCGCGTCGGAGGACGGCCATGCAGCTCTACTGGAGGAAGGGCTGCAGGTCGGAGAGCAGGGCAGCCTTGGGCTTGGCCCCGATGATTGTCTTGACCACGTCGCCACCGGAGAAGACATTCATCGTCGGGATCGACGTGATGCCGTAGGACGCGGCCGTCTTGGGGTTCTCGTCGACATTGAGCTTGGCGATGACGACCTTGCCGTCGTACTCGCTGGAGATCTCGTCGAGGATCGGCGCGACCATGCGGCAGGGCCCGCACCACTCGGCCCAGAAGTCGACGACGACGGGGATGTCGCTCTTGAGGACGTCAGCATCAAAGGACGCGTCGGTCACGATCTTGGTGGCCATGGTTCTCCTTCCGGGGACCGACCGGGGCGGCTTCGCCGACCCGCCGGTCTAGATGAGCCTAGGGGGGTGAGTGCCTATTCGTGGGCAGCGAGGTAGCGCTCGGCGTCGAGTGCTGCCGCACACCCGGTGCCGGCGGCCGTGATGGCCTGGCGGTAGATGTGGTCGACGAGGTCGCCCGCGGCGAAGACCCCGCTGACATTGGTCCGGGTGCTCGGCGCATCGACAAGGACGTAGCCGTTGTCGTCGAGAGCGACCTTGCCCTTGACGAGCTCCGAGCGCGGGTCGTGGCCGATGGCGATGAAGAGCCCGGTGACGGCGAGTTCGCGGGTCTCGCCCGTGACGGTGTCCTTGAGGACGACGCCGCTCACCTTGGCGTCGCCGAGGATGTCGACGACCTCGGAATTCCACGCGAACTGGATCTTCGGGTCATTGAACGCGCGCTCCTGCATGATCTTGCTCGCGCGCAGCGAGTCGCGCCGGTGGATGAGCGTCACGGACCGCGCGAAGCGGGTGAGGAACGTCGCCTCCTCCAGCGCCGAGTCGCCGCCGCCGACGACGGCGATGTCCTGATCGCGGAAGAAGAACCCATCGCACGTCGCGCACCACGAGACCCCGTGGCCGGAGAGACGCTTCTCATTGGGCAGGTCGAGCTCGCGATAGCCCGATCCCATCGCGAGGATCACCGAGCGAGCCTGGTATTCGCGCCCACTGCCATCGCGCACGGTCTTGATGTCACCATCGAGGTGTACGTCGACCACGTCGTCGGTGATCATCTCGGCGCCGAAGCGCACGGCCTGCGCGCGCATCTCCTCCATGAGCGCGGGGCCCATGATGCCGTCTCGGAAGCCAGGGAAGTTCTCGACCTCGGTGGTGTTCATGAGCGCACCACCGGCGGTGACGGCTCCCTCGAAGACGAGGGGCTTCAACTGCGCACGCGCGGTGTAGATCGCGGCGGTGTAGCCGGTCGGGCCGGAGCCGATGATGATGACGTCGCGGACGTCGGACACTTCGCACACTCCCGGGTAGGTATCGCACGCCATCCTGCCGGGCGTGGGCCTGGCGCGCTCATGCGGCACCAACGAGGGTACCGGAGGGGGTATTCCCCACTCAGGGTGCGAGCGGGACGTCCCAGTGGCGGGCGGCCGCCACGTCATCGTCCGTGCAGTCCTGACCCACAGCGACCGCATGCAGTGTCAGGGGCTCGCCGGGGGGCTCGGCCGCGGCCTCGGTCACCGTGACGATCACGCTGCCGGCGCGGCCGTCGATGGTCGCGGCGTCCAGCACCAGGGGTAGCGATTCGGCCGGCAGGCCGAGTCGGCCCAGGCAGTCCGCGAGCGCCTCGGGGCTCGACGCGAGGCCCACTCCGGGAAGCACGGTCGCGGCGGGGGAGGCCACCATCGCATCGGCGACGGCGCTGCCATCGGCCATGCCGGTGCTGGTCAGCAGTGTCACGACCTGTTCGGGCAGCGCCTCGGTGGTGTAGTCGGTCCCCGAGGTCAGCACAGTCCGGGGCATCGCAGCCGGGCTGCCCAGTGCGGGCGCGGGTGGGGACTGCACCGGAGGTTCGGGATCCGGGCCGGCGGATGACGTGACGGCCAGCACTCCGGCCGGACCCTCCGCGACGGGCACGGGATCGGCCGAGCGCATGGTCGGGATCACGACCGCACCGACCAGCGCCACCCCCGCAGCACCGGCGAGCAGGGGCAGCACGCGCACCCGGGTCTTGCGGCGCTGCTCGCTGAGGTCGGCGACCCCCTCGGGAAGGCCCCGCGGGTCGGAGGGTCCCGACAGAGGCGGCTCTGCGGCCAACCGCGCCTGAAGGCTCGCCCAGACCTCCTCGGGCATGGCCGGGGCGGAGTCGGCTGCCAGCCAGGCGGCAAGCTCGGGATCCAGGGGAGGCAGGTCACCGCCGATGTCGCTGTCGCTCACGGGGCACCTCCTTCTCCGGTGGGGGGTTGGCTGGTCGGGGGTGGACTCATCCCAGACCTGTCCGGAGGTACGACGGGATCGGATCCATCAGGGTTCCGCACATGGGCCAGGCGCTCCGCGAGCTTGGCCCGGCCGCGGAAACATCGGCTCTTGACCGTGCCGGTCGGGCAGTCCAGCATCTGCGCGGCCTCCTCGACCGACCACCCCTCAAGGTCGACCAGGACGATGGCGGCCCGCTGGTCGGGGGGGAGAGTGTCCAGGGCGGCACGCACCTCGCGCACGGTCTCGCTGACCTCGACGGCGGCACGCGGGTCGGCGAGTCGGTGGTCGTCGACGAGGGTGGCCGAACTCTCCCCTGCGCCGTCCTCGGGCAGAGGCACCCAGGGCCGCACCGCCCGCCGGCGCAGGC
>VGBQ01000132.1 GCA_016870425.1 Actinomycetota bacterium
CTCGTGACGACGGTGCCGTCCTTGAGGGTGAGCTCGAGCACCTGATCGCCATCGGTGATGACGGCCTTCTCGACGCGATCGCCCTGGATGTCGGCGACCGCCTGGCTGGTGTCGATCCGCTCGGGGCCGCCGATGCCGCTGACCAGGCTCGACCCCACGAGGATGAGCAGGACGGCGAGCAGGATCCAGAAGAGCGGCCCGCGCAGGAATCGCTTGGCGTTCATCTGGTCGGCTTCCCTTGGTCGTCGATAGGGCGGCAACACGCCCCGGCAGCCGGGCATTCCCGCCCGCTGCCTCGACGGTACACCGGCCGGAGCGCGTGAGGTCGGTCAGCCGCCGTACACACGTGGATCGAGCACCCCGACCTGGCGGAGGTTGCGATACCTCTCGGCGTAGTCCAGGCCGTAGCCGACCACGAAGACATTGGGGATGTCGAAGCCGACGTACTTGGGCTCGACGGGGATCCGGAGCGCCTCGGGCTTGCGCAGCAGCGTGAAGACCTCGACCGACTCAGCGCCACGGGACTTCAGGTTGCGCAGGAGCCACGAGAGCGTCAGCCCCGTGTCGAGGATGTCCTCGATGACCAGGACATTTCGACCGTCCAGGTCGGTGTCGAGGTCCTTCAGGATGCGAACGACGCCCGAGGACTGGGTGCCTGAGCCGTACGACGACACCGCCATCCAGTCGACCGTGACATGCGAGCGCAGGTGGCGCATGAAGTCGGCCACGACCATGGTCGCGCCCTTGAGCACTCCCACGAGGAGCAGGTCGCGGCCGGCATAGTCGGCGTCCACCTGGGCGGCCACCTCGGCAAGGCGCTCTTGGATGCGCGACTCGCTGATGAGGATCTCGGTGATTTCCGAAGGGACGTGGTCGGCGTCCACCCTCACTCCTTCGCATCGCGTCGGCGTCGCTCCGCGACCGGGGGGACGCGGCGGAGCGCCAGCCTGCCACATCGCCTCTCGCCGGCGATACCGCCGGGTAGGTCGACCGGGCCCTGACCTCGCCAATCGCTGACCAGCGCCTCCAGGCGATCGATGTGCTCAGCCGTGAGCGCGGAAGCGGGGCAGCCGGCCGCGAGCGCGCCCTGGCGGATCACGCGGGTGCGCAGAGCTCGGGGCAGTGCCGACAGTGCGGTCACGTCCAGGGCGCCCTCGGCGTCGCTCGCAGCGACAAAGGCCTCGTGTGCAGCCTGATCAAGGGCCTCGGCATCGTCGCGGAGGAGACGCGCGGACCGTGCCAGACCCGCGACCACGTCGGGGCCGAGCGCCTCAGTGAGCGCGGGCAGCGCCACGTGGCGCACGCGCGTGCGCGCGAATGCGGGATCGACGTTATGGGGGTCTTCCCACGTCACGAGATTCGCAGCACTTGCCCGCACGACATCGCGCGGGAGATCCAGGAGCGGGCGACGCCAGTGGCCCGTGATGGGAGCCATCGCAGCCAGGGAGCGCGCACCCGACCCGCGCGCCAGCCGCAGGAGCACCGTCTCGGCCTGGTCGTCCCGCGTGTGGGCGAGGAGGATCGCTGAGGCGCCGAGGCGGCTGGCCATCGCCTCGAGAGCTGCCCTGCGCGCTTGTCGCGCCGCGGCCTCGGGACCCACGCCGCGCTCCGCGACGTCGACTCGCTCGACCACGACCGGGTCCAGGCCCAGTCGAGCGCACTCCTGCGCTGCCTGCTGGGCAACCTGGGCTGATCCCTCCTGCAACCCGTGGTCGATGATGCCTGCGGCGGCCGGTCGGGGGAGTGCGGCGAGTGCCTGCGCGAGGGCCAGGGAGTCGGCACCTCCGGAAACGGCCGCGAGCACCGGCGCATCCGCGGGCAGGTCGGCCAGTGCCGCCTCCACCGCTCGGCGCACGAAGGCGAAGGCCTGCCGCGGGTCGAGCGCCCGGGTCATCCGTGCACTCTCGCGATCCACTCTGACGGCTCGGCGATCTCCCCGGGCCGGGGGAGGGTCTCCGGCGAGGTCCACACCGCGTTGAAGCCCGGCATCCCCACCCGGTCGACCACAGCGCGCACGAAGGCGGCTCCCTCGACGTACTGACGCAGCTTCGCGTCGAGTCCGAGCAGGCGCCGCAACGCCCCGTCGAGCGTGCCCGCACGCTGGCGGCGCGCATCGAATCGCGCGCGGATGATGTCGACACTGGGGACCACACGAGGACCGACGGCGTCCATGACGACATCGGCGTGACCTTCGAGCAGCGACATCAGCGCGGTCAGGCGATCGAGGATCTCGCGCTGCTCGTCGGACTGCATGAGGTCGACGAGGCCGCCTGACCCTCGCGCCCCACGACGCAGGCCTGCGACTACCCGGGCAAGGGCACTGCCGGCATCGGGATCCACCGCGCGCAGGTAGGCATGCACCTCGTCGGTGAAGTACGCCGACAGCCACGGGACGGCTCCGAACTGCACCCGATGCGTCTCCTCGTGCAAGCACACCCACAACCGGAAGTCCGTGGGGGGCACGTCGAGTTGGCGCTCCGCGTGGACGATGTTGGGCGCGACGAGGAGCAACCTGCCCTGACCGCCAAATGCCTCGTACTGTCCGAGGACCTTCGACGACAGCCACGCGAGCACGGCGCCCATCTGCAGCGCGGTCGTGCGCGAGCCGACGGCACGGACCATGGGGTGCCCGTCTCCGCCGAGGATGTCGGCGACCGGCTCCGTCGCTGTGCGCAGCTGCTCGACGTTCGACCGCACCCACTCCCTGCGTCCCACGACGACACTGCGATGTGCATCAAAGGGCGCGTCCAGCCCGGTGACGTCGGCCACCGGCTGCACGGCGCGCTCGCTCGCGCGGCGGAGCTGGCGCACCGCGGACTCGACGTCTGAGCGGGCATCGGGTGGCCCGGAAGGAGCGAGCCGCGCCCCCGTGGCAGCGGCGAGCGCCCAATCCACGGGGTCGGCCATCTGACGACTGTACGTCGCGCCCGTGGGGGTCGCTAGGCCGCGGGCATCGTTCGACCGCGGCCCCTCCCGTGGCCCCGCGGTCGGCGAACCCGCCACGCAACCGGCGAACTTTGGGCGGATAGTGCCCATAGACGGCCGTATCCGCCCAAAGTTCGATAGCGGCAAGCGAGTGCCGCGCGTGGGCGGGGGCTGTGCGCCACCGCATGCCACGCAATCGACGGTCAGCCGCGGCAGCCGCAGGTGGCAAGGGCAGCCGCGACGCGATCCAGGGCCGCCCGCGACGCATCGACATCGGGGGTCTCATCGGCCATGAGGGCGAAGGCGAGTAGCCGCCCGTCCGCGTCGACCACTGTCCCCGCCAGCGTCGACACGCCGATGAGCGTGCCGGTCTTCGCGCGCACAAAACCCGCGGCACCACGCGTGTCGGGAGCGGCGTACCGATCAGCCAGCGTGCCCGTGAGCCCGGCGACGGGCAGTCCGAGCACGACCGGCCAACTCCACGCCGGAGCCGCGGGCCCGCTGCTGATGCTGATCGCCGTGGCGAGGGTGAGCGGCGAGGAGATGTCGGCGTAGGACAGCCCGCTGCCATCGACGAACTCCGCCCCGCTCACCGGCACCCCGATCGACTGGAGCGTGGCGACGGTCGCCTCGGCGCCGCTCGCGAAGGACCCTCGCCCGGTCCGGGTCGCACCGGCGAGGTGGGCGAGGGTCTCGGCCATGTCGTTGTCGGATTCGGTCAGCATGGTCTCGACCATGGTGGCGATGGGCTCGGAGGCGGTGGTCGCGATGACGCTCCCCGTGCTCTCCCCCTCAGTGACATCCCCCACCGTCAATCCCCGCTCGGCCAATTGAGTGGCGAAGGCCTGCGCCGCCGCGAGCGCCGGGTCGGGCTGACGCGCATCCTGGCCGGCGATGCGCGAGCGATCGACCGTCAGCGCGGAGACGGGAGCGGCGATGCCGAGCGCGGGATAATCCGGAGTCCAGCCCTCGGGGATCGCGGGCCCGTCGAAGAGACTGGCGTCGTAGCGCAAGGTGACCTCGCCCGACACCTGGCCGACCACCTGGTCGGCAAGATCGGCCAGCGATGAGCCACTCGCTGCGACCGTGGCCAGTGTGGGATCTCCGGCACCCACGAGGGTGAGGGTTGCGGTCGTGGCATCCCAGGCGACGGTGGTCTCGATGCGGACCTCCGGACCGAGGGCGTCGAGGATGGCGAGTGCGGTGAAGACCTTCTGGTTGGACGCCAGCGACCGAGGCATGGCGGCCTCGCGCTGATAGACGACAGCACCGGTGGCGACATCAAGCACGATGGCGCCCACCGACCCGCCGAGCGATGGGGAGTCCAGCAGGGGATCGACGACCGCGGCGATGTCGTCGGGAGCGAGGCCAGCGGTGTCCGGAGGGAGCAGGACCGCCGGGGCGGCTCCGGAGGGGGCAGATGTCGGGGCGGCGTACGCCGGGATCGCGAGGGCAAGGAGCGCGACGGCCATGAGGGGAAGCCACGTGCGGCGCATGCGACTCCCTCCAGTAGGCGGATGCGGCCACTGAGCAGGCTCGCCATGGGGAAGACTAGGTCAGGTCACCCGTCGAGGAGGTCACGTGACACCCCAGCCACTGGAATTCGACGTCACCATCGAGATCCCCTCCGGCAGTCGCAATAAGTACGAGATGGACCACAAGACGGGGCGCATCCGACTCGATCGCATGCTCTTCACCTCGACGCGCTATCCACACGACTACGGCTTCGTCGACGACACTCTCGGGCTCGACGGGGACCCGCTCGATGCGCTCGTGCTCGTGCAGGAGCCGACCTTCCCCGGGGTCGTCATCCGCTGCCGAGCGGTCGGGATGTTCCGCATGACCGACGAGGCCGGCGGAGATGACAAGGTGCTGTGCGTGCCGGCGGGTGACCCGCGCATGGAGCACGTGCGCGACATCTACCACGTCTCCGAGTTCGACCGACTCGAGATCCAGCACTTCTTCGAGGTCTACAAGGATCTCGAGCCGGGCAAGTCCGTCGAGGGCGCGACCTGGACCGGGCGCGAGGAGGCCGAGGCCGAGATTCGGGAGTCGTGGGAGCGCTTCACCGCGACCGAGGGCGCCTGACTCGACGGGCTGCCCACCCGCGGCTGGTCCACAATGCTGTCGTGACGACTCTCGGGCGACCCGGATCCGGTGACGGCTGGGTCACGCTCGACAGCGGACGCGTGGTCTGGGGTCGCTTTGGCGCGGCCGGCATGCTGCTGTGTCACCGCGAGGGAGATACCGACCGGATCCTGCTCGCGCGCCGGGCACACTGGGTCCACGGCGGCAACGGCGAGTGGTCTGTCCCCGGCGGGGCTATCGACGAGCATGAGGATCCCGTAGAAGCCGCCCTGCGTGAGTTTGACGAGGAGATCGGTGCTGTCCCACCCGGTTGGCGCCTAGCAGGCATTCACGAGGTGGTCGTCCAACCCGGCCTGTGGAGCTATCACACGTGCTGTGCACTCGTCGACGATCGGCCCCACTACGACGCCACCCTCTCTCCTGAGAACGACGAAGCGGCCTGGTGGGCGGTCGATGAGCTTCACGACATCCCGCTCTTCCGGCCGTTCGCCGAAGCGCTGCCGTCACTGCTTGAGATCCTGGCTCGCGCGCGCTAGGCGTCAGCGAGCGCGCAACTCCGAGAGCGGCACCTGCGCGATGACCGGAGCGAAGTCGCCCATGGTGGACGTCGCTGGATCGCCGACGCGCACCTTGTCCACGGAGTAGGCGAAGGTCTCTCTCGGCAGGATGTGGCGCAGGAGAAGGAGCGCATCGTCGTACGCGCCGGTGGTGTTGACCTTGCCCCAGTCGATGAAGGTCACGCCCTTGTACTTCGCCCGCTCCGCGACGGGCACCTGATCGGGCGTCACCACGGCGATCGTGTAGCGGCCCTTCGTCAGCGCGATCTCGCGATCGCTCGCGCAATCGACGACCGGCAGAGGGAGCGTGTTGACGTTCTGGCACAGGGACCAGTAGCGCACGTCCTTCTTCTTCAGGCTCGGGGCCTTGCCGCTCACCACGAGCACCCGGGCGGGGTCGTAGGGCACTTCGGCAGCGAGGTAGGCCGTGTCATAACTGGGGTAGAAGCGGCCGCCGGCTGCGCGGACGAAGTAGGTCGATGGCAACCCCTCGGCCACCTCCAGAGTCGGCTGGGTGTCCGGCGGGCGCACCTGGTTGCCGACGCATGGCTTGAGCCGCTCAGTGGTCTTGCCCTGGTAGACGTTGTCGTGGTGCAAGGTCACGGTCGGCAGGGGTCCGCCCGAGTATCCCCGGGTCTCGGAGAGGTAGACGCGGTACATGATCACGGTGACGTTCTTGAATGACCCGTTTTGGCCGGCCTGAGGCAGGGGGGCGGCCTTGAGGGAGTTGGGGTCCTCGGGCCTGTCCTGGGCGCTGACGGTCACGGTCCACGTGCCGTTCCTGGCCCGCTTGACCGTCACGTCGTTGACCCGGTCGATGACCTCGCGGTCTTCGAAGTTGTACGTCGTGATCGACCAATAGCGCGCCTTGGGGTCGCGACCGGTGATGACGACCTTCTCGTTGGGCGCGAGCATGACCGCCTGGTTGATGTAGGCGGCGTTGGTGTCGGGCCAGGCGTAGTTCGCACCCTTGGGATAGACGACCGGCCATGCGCAGTTGCGGTCGGCACCGGGCGGGAGCAAGCTCACCGACTGCGCGGCCGGCATGGCGGTCGCGGCGAGGGCGATGGCTCCGAGCACAGCGGTGATCTGGACGATTCGACGGCCGATTCGCATAGGGGGAGGTTAGTCAACCGGCTGAGCCGATGCCACCCCGATCGTCCGCTAGGACCGCCTCCCTGCGACGAGCAGGACTAGATAGGCCAGGGCGAAGGCGGCGCCAGCACCGAGCAGTGCCCAGCGCAGCGGGGTCCAGGAGCCAGGCAGGGTGATGGTGAGGGCTGTCATCAGCGCTGAGGCGACCATCATCACGGCACCCGCTCCCAGCACCGGGTGATCACCCGCCCGGCGCACGAGCCACATCAGGCCCGCGAGGCTCGCGAGAGCGACGCCGAGCATGCGCATCGACCAGGCGATCCCCTCGGATGGCGTGAGCCCGATCCAGGCGGAGAAGGTGTCAGGGATGACGAGGAGCAGCGCCCCGCTGACGATGAAGAATGCAGCTCCCGTGCCGAGGACGATCCGGACGAGGCGCGCCGACGCGGTGACACCGCTGATCTCCCGGAGTTCGGCCTCCGTCATGACTGGACAGTAGTGCGGCAGAGGGCCAAACCGTCGTCACGTTGTGGGCGCGTCGCCGGCGAGGAGCTCCTGCGGAGTGATCGACAGCGTGTAGCCGCCCTCTCCCGGGGTGAGCACCCAGTAGAGATCGAAGCGGTCCTCCGGCCAAGCGGCGGGCACCTCGGTGCCGGGGGCCAGCGCGAAGGTCTTCGCGAGCGTGGGGATGTGGCCGTGATCCCACACGATGAGGGTC
>VGBQ01000133.1 GCA_016870425.1 Actinomycetota bacterium
CAAGCTGCTGCTCATGACCTGGGCCTTCGACCACGGCTTCGGCCGCGTCCAGCTCAAGACCGATATCCGCAACCGGCGCTCGCAGGCGGCCATTGCCAAGCTCGGGGCGACGTACGAGGGCGTGCTCCGCCGCTACCAGCGGCGCCAGGACGGCACGGTTCGGGACACGGTGATGTACGCCGTCACCGCCGAGGAGTGGCCGGGAGTGCGCGAGCGGCTCCGCGCCCGGCTAGCCCGATAGGGGCGGCTCGGCCGATCCGCTGGGCCCGCAGGTCTAGGCTCATCCCCGTCCCAGCGAAGGAGCCACCATGGACTACACCCCAAATCCCGCCGAGGGCCAGCGCGTCTATGACCTCGACCGCGCGCACGTCTTCCACTCGTGGAGCGCCCAGGCGCAGATCAAGCCGCTGCCCATTGCGGCCGCGGAGGGGTGCTACTTCTGGGACTACGACGGCAACCGCTACCTGGACTTCTCCAGTCAGCTGGTCAACGTCAATATCGGCCACCAGCATCCCAAGGTCGTCAAGGCGATCCAGGATCAGGCGGCGCGCCTGGCGACCATCGCGCCGCAGCATGCCAACGACATGCGTGGCGAGGCCGCCAAGCGCATCGTCGACCGCGCGGGCACCCGCCACCAGAAGGTCTTCTTCACGAACGGCGGCGCCGATGCCGTGGAGAATGCGATTCGCATGGCGCGCCTGCACACGCACAAGCACAAGGTGCTGTCGGCCTACCGCAGTTATCACGGCAACACCGGTGCGGCGATCCAGGCGACCGGTGATCCGCGTCGCTGGCCCAATGAGTACGCCGCCCAGCAGGTGCACTTCTTCGGCCCCTTCCCCTATCGCTCGCCCTTCTGGTCGGATTCGCCCGAGCAGGAGACCGAGCGCGCGCTTCAGCACCTCGAGGAGGTCATCAAGTTCGAGGGGCCCGGCACGATCGGCGCGATCCTGCTCGAGTCCGTCGTCGGCACGGCCGGCGTGCTCGTGCCGCCGCCCGGCTACCTCGAGGGCCTGCGCGCGCTGTGTGACAAGTACGAGATCGTCTGGATCGCCGACGAGGTCATGAGCGGCTTCGGCCGCACCGGCGAGTGGTTCGCGTGGCAGAACTGGGGCGCCGAACCCGATCTCATCGCCTTCGCCAAGGGCTCCAACTCCGGCTACGTGCCCGTGGGCGGTGTCGTCATCTCCGACACCATCGCGGCCACATTCGACGAGCGAGTCTTCCCCGGCGGCCTCACCTACTCCGGCCACCCACTGGCCGCTGCCTCGATCGTGGGCGCCATCGACGCGATGACCGAGGAGGGCATCGTCGACAACGCCAAGCGCATCGGCAACGACGTGCTGGGCCCCGGCCTGCGCGACCTGGCCGAGCGCCACCCGGTGATCGGCGAGGCGCGCGGCCTCGGTGTCTTCTGGGCGCTGGACCTCGTCAGTGACCGCGCCACCAAGGAGCCCCTGGCGCCGTACGGCGGCACATCCCCTGCCATGACGGAATTCACCGTGGAGTGCAAGAAGCGCGGCCTCATGCCCTTCGTCAACTTCAATCGCACCCATGTCGTGCCGCCGTGCACCGTCACCGACGCGGAGGCCAAGGAGGGCCTGGCGATCCTCGATGAGGTGCTGACGATCACCGACCAGCACTACACCGGCTAGAGGACGGGCTCGACCTCGAGGCCGTAGACGATGCCGCGCGGGGTGTCCACCTGCACCTGGTAGAAGCCCGGCACATCGGGTGCGAAGAGGATCACCTCGGCACCGGGTGAGGTGACCTCGATCTTGCTCACCGGGGTGCCATCACGAGTCAGCTCGATGATGGTGCCGGCCTTCCAGGCACCCGCCGCGATGCGGAAGCGCAGGCCTTCGTCGACGCGCTTATAGGACACGATCGTGAAGTCCTTGACCGTGACGTCCAGGGGGAGGGGCTTGAGGTCGCCGACCTTGACGACGTAGCCGAGATCGCCGGTGCCCCCCCGCTGCGCGACCACGGACCTGAACTCGAAGGTGCCGTCGGCCTTGACCGTGCTGGCGCCGAGGGGGAGGTCGCCCACGATGAGGGCGACCGTAGTGCCCTCGCGGACACCCGTGGCCTTGCCGAGCACGTCGAAGGTCTCCCCGGTGCTGTACGCGGTGCCGGGCTTGGGCTCGGTCACCTCGGCCCTGGGCTCGATGACCCGGACGCGTGCCTTCTGCTCGCCACTGGCCTCAGCAAATCCCGGCACGGGTCGATCGGCCAGGCAGGCGTATTGATTCTCCGCGGGTGAGCAGGCCGCGAGGTCACCCTTGGCGCTCACGGTGAGATTGCCGCCACCGCGGGTCTGCACCTCCACGGAGGCGCGCCCCTTCGGGTCCGTGAGCACCGTGAAGGTGTTGGCGCCAGTGATGAAGCGGCCGGGACCCTTGGGTGGCAGGGACAGGTCGATGGAGGCATTCTCGATCGGGTTGCCGAAGACGTCGGTGACGCGCAACAGCGCCTCCACGCTCGCACCCGCATCGACGCTGGTTTCCGTCAGTGACAGCGCGATGTCACGGGCGGCCTCACGCGCCGTGACGACCGGGAAGATCGCTGTCGCGGAGTTCAAACCCTCGACGTACACATTGGCGGTGCCCACCGCGGTGGAGAAGAGGTAGACCGCCGCGACGCACTTCTCGACCCCCGGCTCGCTGAAGACCGTGACCTCGGCCTCGCCCAGGGTGTCGTCGACGAGCGAGGCGAGGAGGAGCCCGCCGGTCGCGCGGAAGCGCACCGGTGATCCGCTCGTGGAGGTGACAACCTCCAGGCGCATCGACATCGGCCGCT
This sequence comes from Actinomycetota bacterium, assembly GCA_016870425.1. GTDB lineage: Bacteria > Actinomycetota > Actinomycetes > S36-B12 > S36-B12 > Mxb001. The sequence continues at coordinate 2,800 of VGBQ01000133.1, forward strand.
CGGGCGTGCCCCCCTCGAGTCCGTTGTAGGGCACCACCAGGGGCGAGGTGACCTGCTCGACCGGTACGCCGTTTGCCGTGAAGGCCGAGATGTCGGGCGCCGTGACCGAGTCGCCCGCCGGGCAGGCGGTCGCCGGCATCGTCTCGGTGGGGGTCGGCGAGGGGCTGCTCGAGGAGGATCCGAAGGGCAGCAGCCCGCATCCCGCGAGAAGGGTCGCGGCGACGACCACGGCCCCCCCGCGCAACACCCGCATCACCGGGTCATCGTACGTCGTGCACGTGAGGGAACCTCGTCGGCACGACTAGGCTCCCCACCTGTGATCGTCTTGGTGGTCGGGTCAGGTGCGCGTGAACACGCGCTGGTGAGGGCGCTGCGACGTGACCCGGGGGTGAACGGTGTCTACGTCGCGCCCGGCAACGCCGGCATCGCGCTTGAGGCGCGGGTCTGCGCGGTGGATCCCCTCGATGGCGACGCGGTGGCATCGCTCGCGGAGTCGCTGGGCGCTGACCTGGTCGTGATCGGCCCCGAGGCACCCCTCGTCGCGGGAGTCGCCGATGCGGTGCGCGCTCGGGGGATCGCCTGCTTCGGCCCGAGTGCCGACGCTGCTCGCCTCGAGGGCAGCAAGGCCTTCGCGAAGGAGGTCATGGCGGCCGCCGGGGTGCCCACCGCGCGCCCGGCGGTGTGCACGACGCTCGCCGAGGTCCAGGCGGCCCTGGACGATCTCGGAGCGCCGTACGTCGTCAAGGACGACGGCCTCGCTGCCGGCAAGGGGGTCGTGGTCACCGACGATCGGGTGGCCGCGATCGACCATGCGCGGGCATGCCTGGATGCGGGCTCGTCCGTCGTCGTCGAGGAGTACCTCGACGGACCCGAGGTCTCGCTCTTCGCGGTCACGGACGGTGTGACTGTGGTGCCGCTGCGCCCCGCGCAGGACTTCAAGCGCGTGGGCGATGGCGACACCGGGCCCAACACCGGTGGCATGGGCGCCTACTCGCCGCTGCCCTGGGCGCCCGATGATCTCGTCGACGAGACGATGCGCACCGTGCTGCAGCCCACGGTCGATGAGATGCGGCGCCGTGGCACGCCCTTTGCCGGTCTGCTCTACGCCGGGCTCGCGCTGACGTCGAAGGGCCTGCGCGTCGTGGAGTTCAATGCGCGCTTCGGTGACCCCGAGACGCAGGTGGTGCTCGCGCGGCTGGACTCGTCGCTGTTCGATCTCTTGCTTGCCGCCGCGAATGGCACGCTCGCCGATCTGCCCCCTCTGCAGTGGAGCGATGACGCTGCCGTCTGCGTGGTCATCGCGGCCGAGGGCTATCCCGAGTCGCCGGTCACCGGGAGCGTGATCACCGGCCTCGCGGAGGCCGATGCGCTCGAGGGCGTCGACGTGCTGCACGCCGGGACGCAGGCCGAGGGCGAGGAGATCGTCGCCAGCGGCGGCCGCGTGCTCTCCGTCGTCGGGAGGGGTCACTCGCTGTCTGCTGCCCGCGCGGCCGCCTACGCCGGCGTCGCCCTCATCGACCTGCCCGGAGCCCATCACCGCAGCGATATCGCCGCCCGCGTCGATGCTGCCGCGAGTGTCGAGTAGCGGGCCGGAATCGGGCCGAACTTGCCCCGCTACTCGACACTCGCGAAGCAGGTGGGCGCGTCTGGGGGGATGAGAGGATGAGCACGTGATCCCCGACGTGCTCGCCCAGCGCTATGCCTCCCCGGCGATGGCCGGCATCTGGGCACCGGAGCACCGCATCGCCGCCGAGCGCCGCCTCTGGCTTGCCGTCCTCGGCGCCCAGGCCGATCTCGGCATCGACGTCCCGGACTGCGTGATCGCCGACTACGCGCGCGTCATCGATGACATCGACCTCGAGTCCATCGCCGCTCGCGAGCGTGTCACGCGTCATGACGTCAAGGCGCGCATTGAGGAGTTCAACGCGCTCGCCGGCCATGAGCACATCCACAAGGGCCTCACCAGTCGTGACCTCACCGAGAACGTCGAGCAGATGCTCATCCGTGACTCGCTCCTGCTCGTGCGCGACAAGGTGGTCGCGGCGCTCGCCCGACTCGGCGAGCTCGCCATGCAGTACGCCGACACCCCGATGGCCGGGCGCTCGCACAATGTCGCGGCCCAGATGACGACCCTGGGCAAGCGCTTTGCCACCTGGGCCGACGAACTGCTGCTCTCCTACGACCGGCTTACCGAGCTCATCGAGCGCTATCCGCTGCGCGGCATCAAGGGCCCGGTCGGCACCGCGCAGGACATGCTCGACCTCCTCGACGGCGACGCCCTTGCCCTTGCCGCGCTCGAGCGCTCGGTCGCCGAGCACCTCGGCTTCGCGCACGTCCTCCACAGCGTCGGCCAGGTCTATCCGCGCTCCCTCGACTACGACGTCGTCACGACCCTCGTGCAGGTCGCGTCAGCGCCGAGCAATGCCGCCACGACGATCCGTCTCATGGCGGGCGCGGAGCTGGTCACCGAGGGCTTCAAGCCCGGCCAGGTCGGCTCGAGCGCGATGCCGCACAAGATGAACTCCCGCTCCTCCGAGCGCATCAACGGCCTCGCCGTCATCCTGCGCGGCTACGCGAGCATGGTCGGCGAGCTCGCGGGCGACCAGTGGAACGAAGGCGACGTCTCCTGCTCCGTCGTACGCCGCGTCGCCCTCCCCGACTCCTTCTTCGCCATCGATGGGCTCTTCGAGACCTTCCTCACCGTGCTCGATGAGTTCGGGGCCTTCCCCGCCGTGATCGACCGCGAGCTCGATCGCTACCTGCCGTTCCTCGCCACCACCAAGGTGCTCATGGCCGCCGTCCGTGCCGGCGTCGGTCGCGAGACCGCGCACGAGGCGATCAAGGAGCACGCGGTCGCCGTCGCGCTCGCGATGCGCGAGGGCACGCCGGACAACGACCTGATCGATCGGCTGGCGGGCGACTCGCGTCTGCCGCTCACGCGCGAGCAACTCAATGCGCTCATCGCCGAGCCACTGGAGTTCACCGGCGCCGCTCGCGATCAGATCGGTCGAGTCGCCGAGCGCGTGCAGGTCATCGCGGAGTCGCACCCCGCGGCGGCGGCGTACTCCCCGGGATCGATCCTCTAGGGCAGGACTTCGATGCCGGTGTGCCTGAAGTCGTCACCCACGGCCAGCAGAGGCACGCGCCGCTCCCGGGCCAGTGCATAAGCGAAGCAGTCACCGAAGTTGAGCCCGGCCGGATGGCCGCTGCCCTTGCAGAAATCGCGGTAGGCATCGCGCGCGATGCGTGCCTGGCGCTCGGTGACGTCGACGACTGTGAGGAGCAGATCCTCTTGAAACGCGCCCCAACCCTGGGTCAGGGTGCGCGATCACGGCGCTCGAGTCGATCACCAGCGTCATACGGGCAGCCCCGTCGCATGGCAGTCTGACGGCCGCGCAGCCCACTCACGCGTCAGCAGGCCCCGATCGCGTCAACGAAGATGTCCAGGCGCGCCCAGTCGCGGGCATGCCAGGAGTCGGTCCACTCAACAGCGATCTCCTTGTTGTCGTCGAGTCGCTTCACGAGTACGTCGCCCTGGGAGATGCCTGGGTGAGGAAGACCAGGGCGAGGTGGGGCATGGTCTCGGTCAGGGCGGCCGCCAGGTCGATGCCGCTGGGGCCGGGTCCGAGCTCGATATCCAAGATCGCGGCATCGGGATCGGTGTCGTCCACGAGGTGGAGGGCCTCCGCAGCACTCCCGGCGGGCAGGGCCTCGAATCCCGCACCCTCGATCATCCGGACGACCAGACCGCGGATGAAGGGTTCGTCCTCGACGACGAGCACCTGGCGGGTCCACCCCTCGGCGGTCATGCGGCGCACGCTAGACCCGCGGTCTCCCAGCCCAGTGACGCACGAGAGATAACCGAACATGCCGGGCTCTGACAGGATTCCCCCCGTGGCCGACGACTACGACCTCCCCGCGGGCTACCGCCACCTTTACTCCGGCAAGGTCCGCGACCTCTTCGAGGCACCCAACGGCCACCTCCTCTTCGTCGCCTCGGATCGCATCTCGGCGTACGACTGGGTCTTGCCCACGCTCATCCCCGACAAGGGCCGCATCCTCACCCAGCTCAGCCTGTGGTGGTTCGATCGCATGCAGGGCGTCGTACCCAACCACATGGTCTCCACCCAGGTCCCGAAGTCCGTGCGCGGTCGCGCGATGCTGTGCGAGCCGCTCGAGATGATGCCCGTCGAGTGCGTCGTGCGCGGCTATCTCGCGGGATCCGGGCTGACGGAGTACGTCGCCACGCGCTCGATCTGCGGCAACGGCCTGCCACCGGGGCTGAAGGACGGGTCCAAGTTGCCTAAGCCGATCTTCACGCCGGCCACCAAGGCGCCGATGGGCGAGCACGATGTCAACATCACCTACGACGAGACGATCGTGCTCGTCGGCCAGGAGGAGGCGCAGGATCTCAAG
>VGBQ01000134.1 GCA_016870425.1 Actinomycetota bacterium
CGCCCGTGTCCCCGTGCTGGATCGCGAGGAGGTGGAGGTCGTCTATCGCATGCGGGAGCGGTTGGAGCCGCTCGCCCTCCTGGAGAGTATGTCGCGTCTCGACGACGTCGATATTGAAGAGATCGCTGCCATTCAGTCGCGGATCGAGGCGGGAGTCACGGTCCCGGAGTTCCTTGTTCTTGACCGCGAGTTTCACCTCGCCACGTACTCGTCGTGCACTGCAGACCATCTCATGAGCACGGTCCGGCGCATGTGGAACGCGACTCAGCATTACCGCCGCGCCTTCATGCAACTCGCGGGCCCCGGGCGGCAATGGGTTGTGAATGCCGAGCACCGCTTGCTTCTGGATGCCCTCGTGCGCAGAGACGCGGAGGATGCCGAGCGGTACCTCGCGGGACACATCCGCAGGACGCGCAAGGAGCTTGGAGCGCACCCCGAAATCTTCAGCAATGAGCAGCGCACGTCCGTGCAGTGAGTCCGCGTGCGATCTCGCTACCAGTCGACCGCGATGTACTTCGCCTCGAGAAACTCAAGTAGTCCTTCGTGGCCGCCCTCGCGGCCGAGCCCACTCTGCTTCACGCCTCCGAATGGCGCCGCGGGGTCGGAAATGAAGCCTCTGTTGACCCCGACCATGCCCGCGTCGATGCGCTCGCTGACGCGAAGTGCCCGTGCCAGATCAGAGGTGTAGACGTAGGCGGCCAAGCCGAAAGGTGTGGCATTGGCCAGCGCGATGGCCTCGTCCTCGGAGGAGAAGGAGACCACCGGTGCCACGGGCCCGAAGATCTCCACGTCGAGGATCGGGTCGTCGGGAGATAGCCCTGCGAGCACGGTGGGAGGGTAGAAGGAGCCGGGGCCGTCTGGGAGCACGCCGCCGACAAGGACTTCTGCCCCAGCAGCGACGCTGGCCGTGACCATGTCGGCAATGTCGGCAGCGGCGCGATCGTTGATCATGGGCCCGACCTGGCTTGTCGGATCCTGGCCTGGTCCCACGCGCAAGGCGCCCATGGCGGCGGCAAGTTTCCGCGAGAACTGCGGCGCGACTGACTTCTCCACGATGAACCGATTTGCGGCAATGCATGACTCGCCTGCATTGCGCATTTTCGCCACCATGGCACCGTCGACGGCAGCGTCGATGTCGGCGTCTCCGAAGACAATGAAGGGGGCGTTGCCTCCGAGTTCCATGGAGCAGCTGATGACATTGCGTGCTGCCAGTTCAAGTAGGGTCCGGCCCACTTCGGTGGATCCGGTGAACGACAGCTTTCGCGTTCGTGGATCAGCAAGCATCGCTTCGGCGACTTCGCCCGACCGTCGAGAGGGGAGGACATTGACGACACCAGCGGGCACGCCCGCTCTTTCCATGATCCGGGCTAGAGCAAGCGCCGTGATGGGAGTATCGGAGGCCGGCTTCAGGACGACGGTGCAACCCGCGGCCAAGGCCGGGCCCATCTTGCGCGTCGCCATCGCGGCGGGGAAGTTCCACGGCGTGATGAGGACCGACACGCCGATAGGCTGAAAGATGGTGAGGATCTTCTTGTCCCCATTTGGCGCTGTTTGAACGTGTCCGACCGCGCGGACAGCTTCCTCGGCGAACCAGCGGAAGAACTCAGCAGCGTAGGTGACCTCGCCTTGGGCATCGGCCTGAGATTTCCCGCCCTCGAGGATGATGAGGTTGGCGATTTCATCTCGGTTTTCGATCATGATGTCGTACGCCTTGCGAAGGATCTCGGCCCGTTGGCGAGGTGCCATGGAGGACCATGCCTCGAGAGCGTCCGCCGCAGCCGTCACAGCGTCGAGGGCGTCCTCGGCTGACCCGCTGGCGACGGAGGCGATGATCGTCCCGGTTGCGGGATCCGTCACGTCGAAGCGCGCACTGTCCGAAGCTTCGCGCCATTGGCCGCCGATGTAGAGGTTCGACGTCTGCGGTTCGTCGATCGAGTAGAGAGACACGGCTACGCTCCTTCGCGTTGCTCAGTAGGCGTTGGTAACGACGAGTTCTTCAGCGGGGAAGAGAGTGAGCAACTCAGCGCCGTCAGAGGTCACCACGAGCTCCTCCTCAATCCGCGCTGCCGAGTGGCCGTCGCTGGCTGGCCAGTACGTCTCCAGAGCGAACACCATTCCTTCCTGGATCTCCACGGGGTTATCCAGAGAGTTGAGTCTGCTGATGACCGGGCGCTCATGGAGGCCAAGTCCAAGACCATGTCCAAACTGCAGACCAAAGGCCTCCATCTCGGAACTGAATCCAAACTCCTCGGCCTTGGGCCAAAGCTTGGCGATGTCAGCCGTATCGACACCCGGGCGCACCATGGCAATGGCGGAATCAATGAGCTCACGTGCCTTCTTGTAGGCATCGCGATGCGCCTGCGTTGCTCGCCCCACCGCGAAGGTGCGGTAGTAGCAGGTCCGGTATCCGTTAAACGCGTGAATGATGTCGAAGTAGGCCTGGTCACCGGGGCGGATATAGCGGTCGGAGAAGACATGGGGGTGCGGACTGCACCGCTCACCTGCGATGGAGTTGATCGCCTCAACTTGCTCTGAGCCCATCTCGATTAGCCGCTTTGTCGCCAGCGCGACAACGTCGCTTTCCCGCACTCCAGGCTTCAAGAACTCATAGATGTCGTGGTAGACGCCGTCCACCATTGCGGCAGCCTGACTCAGGAGGAGGATCTCGTCACGATTCTTGATCTGCCGAGCATCGAGCATGACCTGTTGCCCATCCTGGACGGTGATGCCAGCAGCCTCGAGCTCGCGCAGGATGGGCATTTCAATGACGTCAACGCCGAGAGGCATATCCGCGACGCCTTCCTCGCGGAGAATGGCGGCAATCTGCTGGGCGGACCCGCGCGGGAGTCCGGATGTCGGCGCAATGGCGCCTTGGAGCCCGTTGTTGCCGCCTCGGGACTGCTCAGGGAGCAACCATGGCGAGTACATGCGGTGGTTCTTAGCCGCAGAGCCGAAGTCCCAAATCCAGGGCTCACCTGTTCGCGTGAGGAGCGCCCAGCGCTCGGTCTTGTTATAGCCCCATGTGCCAATGTGCGTTGCCGTGAGGTAGCGAATGTTCGAGCCCTCGAAGACGAGAACGGCGCCAAGGTCGCTGGCCTCGAGGGCCTGACGTGCCCGCGTGAGCCGGTACTCGCGGAGCCGGTCGAAGTTGACTCTCTCTTCCCAGTCCACCCCGATGATCCCGGGCGCGGGGATGCTGGTCTGGGCGAACTCGGACGCGGGGCGGACGGACATGTGACCTCGCTCTCGGGGTGGTCCCGTGGGGATGCGGTGAGTGTAGTGCTCCTTTAGCAATCGATTGCACCAGTCCCCTGAACTGGCCTAGGCTCGGCATTCCGGGACGGGCCCTACCGCCCCGTATAGGAGGCCGACATGCCCTTCCTCGTGCGACCTGCGGAACGGCAGGTCGAGATGCTTGCTGGGGGCGTGCGCCGGGAGTGGCTCGTGGCACCGGATCGGCTGCCCGATGGACGGCTCTCCGTGGCCGTGGTGGAGATTCCCGAGGGCGCCTCCCTTGATCTCGACGCGCCCGTTGACGGGCTCACCTGGTTCCAGCCCCTTTCGGGCTCCCTCGATGTCGACGACGTGGAGACGGGGACCGAGTACGTCGTCATGATGTCGCACGGAAGAGGGGCCCGGCTCATCGCCCGCGAGGGGTGCACGGTGCTCGTGGTCGAGGTGCCGCATGCGCACGACGCCACAGGTGAACCTGACGTGCGCCGAGTCGACTGGTCCACCGAGCCTGTGCTCCTGAGCGAACATGACTCGAGGCGACGCATCTACCTGGCAAGCACCGGTCTGTGGGGCACAGAGGCCGTCAAGGGGGAGATGATCATCTATCCGCCTGGCGCCGTGGGTGCACCCCACCACCACGAGGGAGCCGAGCACTTCCAATTCGTCGTCTCGGGAGCGGGAACCGCGATTCTCGGGGATGAGCGGGTGCCGCTGACAGATGGTGACCTTCTCTACAACCTCGAGAATGAGGTTCACTCTTTCGAGAACCTCACTGATGCGGACATGACTTTTGTCGAGTTCTTCGTTCCCGGCAAGAGCGTCACCGTCTGGGCACCTGGCGCGAGCGCATGCGCCTGGAACCCACTGGAGACAGACGTCATGGGTCGGCCGGCTGCGCGGCGTCTTGAAGCGCATATCCACGGCCAAGGCAACGTCTAGGAATCGGAGGAGACATGGCGCGCGTCGCATTTGTCGGCCTGGGTGACATGGGCCAGGTGATCGTCCCTCGCCTCTTGGCTGCCGGCCACGAAGTCATCGGCTGGAATCGCAGTGCTGGCAAGGCGACATATTTGGTGGAGCAAGGCATGGTCCTGGCCGACTCACCGCGGGCCGCAAGTGAGGGAGCTGATGTCGTGCTCTCCATCGTCACGGATGCTCCTGCCGTGCGTGCGGTTGCCCTGGGTGAAGACGGAATCCTTGCGGGGTTGGGCCCTGAGGCCGTCTACCTCGACATGAGCACGATTTCGCCGGAGGCGAGCCGTGAGGTGAGCAGCGCGTTCGCCGATGCGGGAAGGATCATGCTCGATGCACCGTTGTCGGGTAGTCCAGTGACGGTGCAGGCAGGCAAGGCCTCGGTCATGGTGGGCGGCGACCGGGATGCCTATGAACGTGTGCGCCCTGTCCTCCTCGATATCGGGCCGACCGTTTCCTACATCGGTCCGAGAGGAACAGCCGTGCAGGCGAAGCTGTCGATCAACCTGCTCCTCATGGTGGAGGTCATTGCCTTCGGCGAGGCTGTGGCCCTCGCCGAAAAGGGCGGCGTGGAGCGTCAGGCCATTGTGGACGCCATCCTCCACAGCGTCGCAGCATCCCCGGTGCTCGGCTACCGCGGCCCCTTCGTCCTTGACGGACAGATGCCGGAGAAGCCTCTCGCGGACGTGACTCTCCAGCAGAAGGACATGACTCTGGTGCTTGAGCAGGGACGGTTACTGGGGATGCCCCTGCCCCTGGCTTCATCAGCCAACGAGATGATGAATGCCTGCCGGGGGATGGGTATTGACCGTAACGACTTCGTCGTGGCCCATCGGGCCTATCGGCGGATGGGAGGTTTGTCGTGACGCCGGATGAAGCGGTCTTTCACTCCCATCTCGACTCCATACCCAAGGTTGCGGGCCTGCGGCGAGACGAGGGCTGGATCGATATGCAGGTGCAGTTCCTCCTCGACAAGCACAATGTCGGCACGGATGATTTTCTTCTCGGCTGGACGGTGCTGCCGCCGGGCGCCATGCATGACCGGCACCGCCATGCGAACTGCGACGAATTCTGGATCGTCATCTCCGGTGAGGGCGTCATGTACACCGGCGATGACGGTGTGACTCCTGCATGCGCGGGAGACATCGTCTTCACGCCTCGCGGGCATTGGCATGGGTTCCGCAATGACGGGGAAGTTGACGCCGTCCTCGTGTGGGGTTGGCGCGGCGCCGGCTCGCTCGAGGACTCGGGTTACGAGGTGCACCCCGCCCATGACTAGCGGAGACCCGCGGATTGATTCGGGTCTGTTGCAACTCGCCGACAGACGTCAGCGCCTCCTGCGCGCCGGCCTCAAGCAGTCGGGATGGAAGGTCGGATTCGGGTCGGCATCGGGTATGGCGCTCCTGGGGCTGGATGCCCCGATCATCGGGATCCTGGGCGAGTTCGAACCCGTGTCAGCGGGCGCCGAACTAGATGTGGCTGGCTGGGTCGGGCCGGTAGTCGAGTGTGAGATCGCTGCGATCGTCGGCCGCGACATCCCACCGGGCGTGACTGCAGCCGATGTGGGCGAGTTCGTCGAGGCGTGGGCACCGGCCTTTGAGTTCGCTGACATCGACATTCCTCCGAGTGACGTGACTACCGTGTTGGCGGGCAACATCTTCCATCGCGGCTATCGCGTGAGTGAGCAGGCGCAGGCATGCTCCCTGGCCGACATCGCTTCACGTCGCGCAACCGTTGCAGTCGACGACGTTGTCTCATACGTGGATGACCTGACAGCCCTCACGGGCGGCCTCGCCTCAGTGCTCGTCCGGGCAGCCACTCTCGCGCCCCAGGCCGGCCGCCTCATCGAGCGCGGTGACGTCGTACTCCTGGGTTCGATTGTCCCCCCGATCGCGGTGAGCACGGGTGACACGGTCACATACGCGTTGGATGGGTTTTCCGCGATGCACGTGCGCGTAGCATGAACGATGTTGCTTTGCGGTCTCGCGTCGTGCCTGTGGCGATGGCGACGACCTTCACAGCCTTCATGCTCGTCAGCCTCCAGATCCGCGGCATTGGTGAACTTGTCGAGCGTGGGGCCTCCCCCATAGCGGTTGCTGGTACAACGCAGCTGCTCCAGGGATTGGTGACCGCGCTACTGATCCTGTCGCTCCCCGCCCTGCGCGCCGGTGTTGCTCGCGCGGCTTCGGGGGTGAGGTCGGGAGCGGTGCCCGTCTGGACCCTGGCTGGGGGCCTCGCCGGCGCGCTCCAGATCGCTGTCATGGGACTGGTCTCCCCGGTGATCGGGGTGGCGGCTCTCACTGTTCTGCTCGTTTCAGGTCAGACAGCGAACGGTCTCGTCGTGGACCGCACGGGCTTGACGCCTGGCGGCAAGCGAGCGATCACTCCCGCGCGTGTGGGCGGCGCCATGCTGGCGGTCGTCGCTGTGGGGCTCGTCTGGTGGGGGAGCGAGTCATCTGCGAGCGGAGGGGCGGCCTGGTGGGCCGTCGTCCTGGCTGTCGTCGCGGGCGCAGGCGCCGCCGTCCAAGCGGCGCTCAATGGGCGCGTGGCACAAGTAGCCGGACAGCCGGTCGTCGCTGCCGAAGTGAACTTCCTGGGGGGCGCCACGGTCATGTGGCTCCTTGTCGGGGCTTTCGCCCTCCTCGGTTCCCGCCAGTCTCCTCTGCCCGATGTGGGGTCGGCGTGGCTCTACGGAAGCACCATCTTCGGACTGCTGCTCATCGTCAACAGCGCCTGGGCGGTGAAGCACCTGGGCGTGCTCCTGCTCAGCCTCGTGGGTGTGGTCGGTCAGATCTCCGGGGCGATCCTGGTCGACTTCTTCCTGCCCCTGCCAGGATCGGCGTTCGCATGGACCCTCGTCCTCAGCCTCGCTGTCTCCGTTGTGGCTGTGGCCGTCGCTGCCTTCGCGCGGAGGTCTGCAGCTCTCGTGCGGTCATGATGTCCCACTAGGGTGACGACCATGACGGCAACCATCCTGGACGGCAAGGCGACGGCAGCAGCGGTGA
>VGBQ01000135.1 GCA_016870425.1 Actinomycetota bacterium
CCTCCCGCCCACTGATTGCCCTGGTCACCTTCGCTGTGCTCGGAGCACTGCGCCAGGCCCTGCTCGCGCTCGGCGCATGGGCAGGGGGTGCCGAGGCTGCCGCGGATCTGATCGTGCCGTGGTCGGTGACGGGTGCGATCTATGGTGCGGTGGCTCTCAGTGTCATCGCCATCGTCATCGATTCCTCGCGCGAGCACGCCGACACGACGCAGCGGCTCGGTGAGCTGCAGGCCTCCCTTGACGCAGTCACGGTGCTGGAGAGCGAGCAGCTCGCCGAGCTCGAGGCCGACTTCCTCGCCGAGGCCGAAGGGTCGGTGATGGCTGCGCTCGCGGAGGTGCGGCGCACGGACGCGGAGTCGGCCTCGCGCTCGCTAAGGGAGGTGGCCGAGGCGGTTGTGCGGCCCCTTAGCCATCGGCTCGCCGATGACCAGACGTGGTCGCCGCCGCCGGTCACCGCACCGGTCGCGACCCGACGCTGGGGATCGGTGATGGGGCAGATGCGGCCGGTGGCCCCTCTCGGGCCCGTGCTGCTGCTCGAGGGTGCCGGGCTGCCCTTCATGCTCACCCGCGTCGGAGTGATCGAGGCTGTGGTCAACCTCGTCGTGGGTGGCACGGCGCTCTACTTGGCCACCGCGCTCATCTCTCGCCGATGGCCGCAGCCGCGCGGGCCCGTGCGCCGAGTGCTCAGCCTCGCGCTCGCCTATGTGCTGTGCGCCGCGCTGGCCTGCGCCCTGGTCTTCGCCTGCTTCGCCGCGCTCGGGTGGAATGCGTCGTTCCTGGTCGTCGTCGTCATCATCTATCCCCTGCTCGCCCTCGCCCTGTCTGCGGCGTCTGCGATCGAGGCGCAGCGACGGGACATCGAGGACGATATGGCCGGTCTCGTCGTGCGGCAGGCGCAGGTCGTTGATCGCCTGCGGGTGCGCGTGGCAGCAGCGCGTCGGCGTATCGCTAATGCCCTGCACTCCTCGGTGCAGGCCGAGATCATCGCGTCGGCGCTCTCCCTGGCGCGCACCGGCGACACGGGCGCCGCGCAGGAGGAGATCGACCGGCTGGCCGATCGGGTCTCCGCCGCCCTGCATCCGCCGGCCGCGGATGCTCACCTGCGCGAGCGCCTCGATGAGCTCAGCGTGCTGTGGGAGGGGGTGCTCGACGTGCGCATCGAGGCGGCTGACGACCTCTGGTCTGCCCTCGATGCCGACCCGAGCACCCAGGCAGCGGTCGTCGATGTCGTGGCGGAGGCCCTCACCAACGCGGTGCGTCACGGGCGCAGCGCCTGGGCGCGGGTCTCGCTCACCCTCGCGCGCACGATCCTGGTCGTCGAGGTCGTCTCCGGTGGGCGCCTGGGCGCGGCACCGCGGCCGGGTCTGGGGTCGCGCACCATCGCGGAGGCGAGCTCGCGCTGGTCGCTGGAGGACAGCGGTGAGGGTGTGCGGCTGCGCGTCGAATTCGACCGCAGCACCGCCGTGCCTATCGGCGGATGAGCAGCGGCAGGTCGGCGACGAGACCGTCGGCCGCCGCCTCGAGCATGGCCAGCACGTCGGCGAAGCCATCGTGGTCGCCGTACCACGGATCGGGTACGTCGAGCCGCGGGTCACCGGGCACCAGACTCGCCAGCGCGGGGTCGAAGGAGCGCATCATGCGCACCCGGTCGCGCGCCGACTCATCGGGCGCGAGGGCGACGACGGCGGCGTAGTTGGCCGAGTCCATCGTGAGCAGCAGATCCGGCCGATCGGGCTCCACGAACCACTCGGCCGTGATCTGGCGCCCGCTGTGCGCGAGGTCGTATCCCGCGGCGCGCAGAGTCTGCAGCGCCCGCGGGTCGGCATCCTCACCGATGTGCCAGCCGTCGGTGCCGGCGGAGTCCACGCGCACCCGGGTGCTGAGGCCGGCGTCGTCGACCCGCGCGCGGATCACCGCCTCGGCCATCGGGGAGCGGCAGATATTGCCCAGGCACACGGTGGTGATGCGGTAGTCAGTCGACGTCACGAGACCTCTGCCCAGAAGAGGTCGAAGAAGCACATGCTGTCGGCGCGCTGCTCGTCGGCGCGGGCGCGCAGCGCATCGACCTGCGGGGTCGACACCTCGGCTGGCGTGCCGACGTCATCGAAGACGCGCTGCAGGATCGGCGCATCGACCTCGGGATGGAATTGCACCCCCCACGCGCGACCGTGACGGAAGGCGATGGGTGCGTGGTCGGCCTCGGCGAGGAGCTCGGCACCCGGCGGCACCGTGAAGGCGTCGTTGTGCAACACCACCCAGGGTGCGCGCAGCGCCTCGACCTCGGTCTCCGGCGTCTCCCAGGCGATATGCGGTGCGGCCTGGCGCGTCACCTCGCCGCCGAGTGCCTGCGACAGCATCTGCCCACCGAAGCAGATGCCGAGCAGCGGCCTGTCCTGCTCAACCCTGCGGCGTACGAGCTCAATCTCCGCGGCGATGGCCGGGGCGGCCTGTGGCGGATCGTCGGGGGCGTCCATCGTCCGCGCGAGGGTCCACTCGGAGCCGAGCACGATGACCAGGTCGGCGTCGTCGGCCGCATCGGCAGGGAGGACCTCATCGCGGATGAGGCGGCGTACGTCGAAGCCCCGCTCGTCGAGCCACTCCTGCAGATGGCCGAGCTCGGCGCCGATGGCGGGGTTGGAGATGACGACTGCTGTGCGCTGACTCATAGCGTGCCCGACACTATCCCGATCCTCCTAGGCTGCCGCGCATGCCACGGGAATCGGTCGAGGTCGCCCCCGGCGTGCACGTGATGACCTCACGGCGGTACGCCACGACCTCCACCGTCGTGACCGCCGGTGCCGAGGCGCTGGTCGTCGACCCGTGCTGGGATGCCGATGAGCTCGCCGGCGTCGCGGACTTCGTGGCCTCGCGGGGTGCGCGATGCGCGGCCGGTCTGGCGACCCACCTGCACTACGACCACGTGCTGTGGCACCTCGACCTCGGCGTTGTCCCCCGCTGGGCCAGCACGTGGGCGGCGCGGCAGTGGGAGGTCGATCGGCCATCGCTGGTCGCCCCCTTGATCGGCGACATCCCCGATGACCTGGTCGAGTTGGCGGGCCGGGTGCGGGCACTGCCGGATACCGGCGTGCCGTGGCGTGACCGCGACATCGTGCTGCATGAGCATGACGCGCACGCGCGCGGTCACCTGGCCGTGGAGATCTCCGATGCAGCCGTGCTGCTTGCCGGCGACATGCTCAGTGACGTGGAGTTGCCCTATCCGGACGCTGACGAGCCGGACCTCGCGAGCTACCTCACCGGGCTGGATCGGCTCGCCGATGTCGTGCGCCGCTCGCGGGTGCTCGTGCCGGGGCATGGCGCACCGACGTACTCGCCCATGGAGCGCCTCGACGCTGATCGCCGCTATCTCGATGCCGTGCTCGCGGGCGCCCCGGTCGATGACCCGAGGCTGGCCGACCCGGACAACCGGGTGATCCACGCGCGCACCGTGGAGCAGGCGCGGGCTATGGCCTGACGCTCACCTGATTGGACTTCGTCGCCCCCGACTGGACATAGACCGTCAGGCGCTTGCCCGTCGCCTTGCGCCACGTGAAGGTGCCCTTGGCGCTCACCTTGACCGCGGTTGCGCGGGTGAACTTCTTGGCGCCCTGCACCTTGAAGTACGGCGTCACCGATGCGCCGGCGGCCAGGCCGGTCGACGTGCCGGAGATGATCACGCCCTTCTTCTTGTCGACCGTGCCCTTCTTGCCAGTGATCGTCAAAGAGACGGAGGGCTTCGGCGGTGCGGTGATCGTGACGGTCAAGCTCCCCGTCACGCCCGGCTTCTCGGCGATCGCGGCGGTCACGGTGAAGGTGCCGGACTTCCCGGCGACGACAGTGACCGTGAGATTGCCGAGGTCGTCGGTGGCGAGCACGCGCTCCTTGCCACCGCCGATGAACTCCCCGGTGCCGGTGATCGTCACGACCATGTCAACCCGCGGGAGGCCGGTGTCGTCGGCGCTGGCTGCGCGCACGACGTAGGCCGTGGTCGAGGAGGCGAATGCCGTGGTGGCGCCGCTCACCGTGACCTGGGCGTCGGCGGGGATCGGCGTCGGCGGAGTGAGGGTGACGGCGCCGCTCCAGGCGGCGAGAGGGATCCAGCATGAGGTGACGTGCACGCCGACGTCCCACGCCTCCTGCGGTGGGAGCACGGCAGCGAACTGCAGGTCGGCCCGATTGTCAGGGGCCGTCCACTCCTCCGCGATCGGGCGGCACACGGCATCGGCCGCGGCCTGGAGTGCTGAGCCCGGATAGGGAGTGCCCGCCGTGCCCTCGACGTCACGCCCGGCATCGACCATCGCCCAACTTGGCGAGGTGCATGCGCGTGTCGGCAGTGTCGTGCCCGTGCTCGGCTCGGTGGGCAGACACGCAAGGAGCCAGCCCGCACCCTCGCTCGCGGTCTTCTGCGCGGCACTGCCGGTCCATGATTGCGCCACCGGCAGGAGGTCGGCGTCGTCAGACGTCACTCCCACGATGCACTGCACCGTGCGGGTGCCCGCGTTCCACTGCTCGTCCGTCGGCAGAAGCACAGAGAGATAGACGCGCGTCGGGATGGTCGCGGCCGGGATGCCGAGGTGATCCAGCGCCTCGGCGAGCGCGGTGGTCGCCTCGGACGCAGCGCACATCGTGTTGAGCTGCTGCGCGGTGACGAATGCCTGCGACGGCAGGCCCGTGCTGTCGGGCGCGGTGCCGATGCGGAAGATCTCGGCATTGTGCGACTGAGAGCAGGCCACCGACTCAGCCGCCGACGTCACGCTCGTGATGTCCGTGACGGTGAGACAGTCGCCCTGGGCGGCGCGCGGTGCCGTGTCGGCCGACGCCGCGACCGGAAGGCTGGCAACCGCACCCAGGACGATGACCGCACTTAGGGCGGCGAGTGCGCGCCTCATGATGCGGGCCTTGCCGTGACGAAGGTGTTCCTGTTCCAGTCCACCCAGACGGTGCCGTTCGTACCGACCGACTCCGGCCTCTGCACCCCCACCCAGGGTCGTACCTGGACGTAGAAGTTGCGCGCGTGAAGAGCGCACGCACCCACAGTCGGGCACCAGGAGTCCTGGGCAATGGTTGCGCTGGACGTCGAGGCACTCACGACGCGGCACCGCACCTTGGTGGTGTACGTCGGGAACTTCGGGTTGGTAGCGAGCCCGGAGTAGACGCCATTGATGAGGGAGTAGTGGCACACCTCATAGCCACGGATATTCGCGGCGTTGGGGTCCGAGGACGGCGGCGGCATCCACGCGACCCGGTAGGTGAAGGTGCCAGCGTCTCGCTTCACCGTCAGGTCGGTCACCTTGACGCCGGTGGCGCTGTTGTAGACGTCGAAGGGGGACGAGACCGAGGATGAGGCCGCGTTAACCGGTTGATCTGACCACACGAATGCGGACACAAGCGATGCGTTCCAGCCGCGGCCGTAGTCCTTGGCCCATGTCGCGTCGAGCACCCACCGAGATCTCAGAGAGAAACCGAGGGTGCTCCCGGCAGCGGTGCCAGAGGCATACAGGGCGGGATAGGCCGTCGACACCGCGCCACCGTTGATACGCGGCATCGAATCAACCCCGAGAGTCGACCTGGTCCCAGTCGCCCTGTTCACGGCACCGTATTCATAGGCGAGCCCGAAGCATTGGCCCGGGTCAGCCTGGGGTCCGGTCCCCTTGCCCTCGAGGAAGATCTGAATGGGGCGACCATTTATGGTGAAGATGCCGTTGAAGTCCACCTGGACTCCGGTGGGCGCCGGTGGAGCCACAGAGAAAGGCGGAGCTGTCGCCGTGACGATCACCGAGGGGCCGTCGACCACCTTCGTGGGATAGAAGTCGGTTGGATACACGGCGAAGAGCGGGGTAACCCGGTAGTCGAGAGCAAGGCCCGGCGGCAGGCAGGTATCCACCTTGAATGTCGACGTGGGATCGACCATGGGGAGCTCGAGCCACTCTGGGCCATCACGGAAGCTCACTTTGACCCGGCGGTCGACGCGGTAGCCGACGAGAGTGGCGACGGGCGAGCTCGAGGGCGCCCACCATGAGACTCGAACCCCTTGCCGTGGGTCATTGAGCGGGACCGCTGTCGCAAACATTGGCGCAGTCAGACCGGCGCTCGTTTCGAAGGTGGTCCCTGCAAGGTCGCTTGCGCCCGCAGCATTGCTTGCGACAAGTTCCGCACCGAACCTCACGGGCAACCCCGGAATCGACGGCGGCGCATCGGCAATGCTCAGAGTAACAACCTGGCTCGTGGCGCTCGAAGGAATCACCACTCTCTTCACACTAACGGCCATCACGTCCAAGGTGTATTCCTCGACTTTGGGCTGGGTTGCCGTGGGCTTAGACCAGGTGAAGGTGATGTCGACGGTGGCGTTGTCGCCCGTGCCCTTCCACTGACCGACGGTCGCCTTGAAGTCCTTGGGTCGATCGGGCACTTCTCCGATGGCCTCACAGGCAATGGGCTTGTCCAGGCCCACGTCCCACGTGGCCTTGCCCGAACTGCCGGGGATGTCAGGGTCAGCGCACTGGACGCGCGTATCGGCGATGTCGTCCCGGGCGTAGACGACATTCTTGCCGCCGAAGGCGTCGATGATGTCCTTGCCCACGCCACCGGTGACGGTGTCATTGCCATAGGGGCCGTCCTCGTCATCACCAAAGAGCACGTCGTCGCCGGCCCCGCCGTTGAGGTTGTCGTTGCCGGACGAGGCGTAGAACTCATCCGGACCAGATCCGCCCAGGAAGCGGACGTCGATCCCGGTAGTGACGGCCGTCTGCGTGGCCGATGTAAGCGCCTCGTAGTCGAAGTACGCGGATAGCACTGACACCGGACAGATCACCGACGTGACTGCCTGCACGCCATCTCCGATGCAGGGTGAATCCGCAACGAGGCGCGCCTGAGCGTCTTCGCCATTCATCGAGACGCGGTAACCGTCTGCGACCTTGCTGAGGACGAGCTCCTCATCGGCCCCGAAGTCGCCCGACGGCCCCTGGGCCAGCACGGTGAGCATGGACCCGGCCGCCCCCACCTCGAACGTCGGTCCGGCCACCCTGGGCTGCTTCGCCTTCATGGGGGCCGGGGCCGCGGCCACAGGGGCCGCTAACGCGCCCACGAGAAGGGGGATGAGCG
>VGBQ01000136.1 GCA_016870425.1 Actinomycetota bacterium
CGCTGGTCACGGCCGAAGCGCGTGGGCACGACCCACATCTGCTGCGCCGCTTCCTTGCTGAGCTCATGCCACTTCGTGGCCTGAGTGTTGCGGTCGAGCTCCACCTGGGCCGCCTGGACCTTCTCGGCGAAGGCCGGGTCGTCCACGCGGGAGAGATTCCAGCCCTGGACGAAGAGCGGCGGGAGCACGGTGGAGGCGTTGGGCCAGTCCGGGCCCCAGCCGCCGGTCATGATCTCGTTGCCGTTCTCGAAGATGACGCCGTAGTACTGGCCACGCTCGATGGGGTTCGGCTTCACGGTGATGCCGGCGCGGGCGAGCGACTCGACCCAGATGGCCGCGGCCTTGTCGCTGTCCTCACTCTGCGCGTAGTCGAGCGTGATCTCCGTCGGGCAGTCCTTGCCCTCCGAGAGCAGCTTCTTGGCGAACTCGGGGTCACCGGTGCCCGGCACTGCCTGGCCGAGCAGGCCGTCCCACAGACCGGTCGGTGCGTAGTCGATGCCGATGTTGGGCTTGACGACACCGTCCGCGTAGGTGCCGGCATAGGTGCCGCCGGCATTCAGCAGGAGTGCATCGCGATCGAGAGCGACGCCGATCGCCTGACGGCACTTGGCATCGGGGATCTTCTCGACGTTGACGGCCGCGTAGATCGAGTACGGATCGAAGGCGTCGATACGACGGGATTCGTACTGCGGATCCTCGAAGACGACCGGCAGCGAGGCCGTGGTCAGCCCCTGCACCATCGCGAACTCATCCTCGCCGGAGCTCTGGATGACGCGCTGGTCGGCGACCGACTCCTCGATGCCGAAGTTGACGACCCAGGAGTCCGGGTAGGCCTTGCGGTAGGGATCGGCGTCAGCACTCCAGTTCTCGTTGCGGACCAGGACGAGCTTGCCGCCCTTGCCCTTGGAGTACTCGGAGATCTTGTACGGGCCGTTGGACATCGGCTTGTCGCCGTACTCCACGCCCGCGGCCATGTCGGCCGGCACGGCGCTGAAGCCCAGGGTCACCGCGTAGTTGAAGTCCGGGACCGGCTGGTTGAGGTTGAAGGTGATGGTGTTGCCATCGCACACCACGGCCTTGTCAAAGAGCTCCTGGCCGGTGCCGTCTGCCGGGCCCTTGTACTCCGAGTTGCCCTCATCGTCCGTGGGGATGTCGAGGTAGCTGACGGCGTAGACCGGACCGCCCTCGGTGAGGCCGATGTCGAACTGGCGTGACACGCCGTAGGCGACGTCCGCACAGGTCACGGGGTTGCCGTTCTCCCACTTGATGCCGTCACGCAGCGTGAACTGCCAGGTCTTGCCCCCATTCGAGACCGTGCCCGTGTCCGTGGCCATGTCCGGCACGAGGGTCGTGCCCTCGGCGTCGCCGGGAGCCACCTGGTAGGCCGTCAGGGAGCGCTGGATCGTCGCACCGAGGAAGGCCAGGTCCTCGCCGGTGTACACGACCTGCGGATCGAGAGACAGGATCTGCTCGGCCGGGGACAGGATTGTCAGCGTGCCGCCGGCCTGGCCTTCCCCTGCGGGAGAGGACGATGCCCCCCCATCCGATGACCCGCCGCTGCATGCGGCGAGGATCAGCGCACCCGCCGCGATACCGATCGCGAGGGTCGCCTTGGACTTCACCATGCTTCCTCCTTCAGTGCACCGAGGGCCACGGATGTGGCCTTCCTCCCACGGCCCGCGGACGGGCCGATCGGTGTCGGACGGGAGACCATGGACGGCATCACTTGGCCGCCTTGGGATCGAGGGCATCGCGCACCGAGTCGCCGGCCAGGTTGAAGGCGACGACGACGATGACGAGCAGGGTGCCCGGAATGAAGAGGTAACTCGGCACCAGCTGGAAGAACTGCACGCTCTCCGAGAGCATGGCGCCGAAGGACGGCTCCGGGGGGAGTACGCCGACGCCGAGAAAGGACAGCACCGCTTCCGTGGCGATGTAGACGGGCAGCAGCAGCGTGGCGTAGACGAGGATCGGTGCCCAGAGATTGGGCAGGATCTCGCGGAAGAGGATGCGCGGCGTGCTGGCGCCCATGGCGATGGCCGCCTCGACGAATTCGCGCTCGCGCAGGCTCAGCACCTCACCGCGCACGATGCGGGCGAGATAGGGCCAGCCGAAGATGCCGAGCACGAGGATGAGGTATGTGATGCGCGCGGCATTGCCCTCCGGGATGCCCAGGGCGGTGAGGCGCTGGGTCATGGCGCCCGAGAGCGCGAGCACGATGAGGAGGAAGGGGAAGGCGAGGATGATGTCCATGAAGCGGCCGATCGCGGCGTCGGTGAATCCTCGCGCGTATCCGGAGATGATTCCAAAGAGCGTGCCGAGGATCACGACGAGCACCGTGGCCGAGAAGGCAATGAGCAGCGAGATGCGCAGGCCGTAGAGCAGGCGCGCGAGGATGTCGCGTCCCGTGCCCCACTCCACTCCCAGCGGATGCTCGAGGCTTGCACCGCCCCACGGACCATTGGGCTTCCCACCGGACTGCGAGATGGCGGATTTGTCGGTGGCGTAGGGATCGAGGCCGAGCCAACTCGTGATGAGGGGAGCGAAGAGCGCGACGAGGAAGATGATGAGCAGGACGATGGCTGAGGCGATGAAGGTCTTGTCGCGGCGCAGGCGCCCCCAGGCGATCTGCGTTAGCGAGCGCCCCTTGATCTCCTCGACCTCACGTGGGGCGGTCGTCGCTTCGTCGACCGTCGCCGTCACCGCCCGCCCTTCCCCGTGCCACAGCGGAGGGTCCGCCGTCGGGGCAGACAGTACGCCGGTCCAGGCCGCGACCCGGGGGGTTGCGCCACGATGGCGCGAATGTGACCCGATCGGAATCTGGCACGAGTGGCGGCCGGCTCCTGTGGATAACGTGCCCCCTAGCCGCGGGACGCGCTCTTGGACCGGGACTTCGCCCGATCGGTGGCCGCGAGCTGGACCTTGCGGATGCGGACCGCCTGCGGGGTCACCTCGACGCACTCGTCCTCGCGGCAGAACTCCAGGGCCTGCTCGAGCGAGAGCTGGCGGTGCGGGATGAGCGGCACGAGCACGTCGCCCGAGGACTGGCGCATGTTCGTGAGCTTCTTCTCCTTGGTGGGGTTGACATCCAGATCATCCGACCGGGAGTTCTCACCCACGATCATGCCTTCGTAGACATCGGTGCCGGGCCCGACGAACATCGTGCCTCGCTCCTGGAGGTTGGCCAGGGCGAAGCCGGTCGTCGGACCCGTGCGGTCAGCGACGAGCGATCCGGTCGGTCGTGTGCGCAGCTCGCCATGCCACGGCTCGTAGCGGTCGAAGACGTGATGGAGCAAGCCGGTGCCGCGGGTCTCGGTCAGGAACTCGGTGCGGAACCCGATGAGCCCACGCGCGGGCACGAGGTAGTCCATCCGCACCCATCCGGTGCCGTGGTTGACCATCTGCTCCATGCGACCCTTGCGCAGTGCCATCAGCTGCGTGACGACACCGAGATACTCCTCGGGGATGTCGACGCTGAGGCGCTCCATGGGCTCACACAACCTGCCATCGATCATGCGCGTGACCACCTGGGGCTTGCCCACGGTGAGCTCGAATCCCTCGCGCTTCATGAGCTCGACGAGGATCGCGAGCTGGAGCTCACCCCGGCCCTGCACCTCCCAGGTGTCCGGACGCTCGGTGGGCAGGACGCGGATCGACACGTTGCCGATCAGCTCCTGGTCCAGGCGCGTCTTCACCATGCTCGCGGTGAGCTTGGTGCCGCCGCTGCGTCCGGCCAGGGGCGAGGTGTTGATGCCGATGGTCATCGAGATGGAGGGCTCGTCGACGGTGATGACGGGCAGCGCCACAGGTTTCTCCGGGTCGGCGAGAGTGTCGCCGATGGTGATGTCAGCCATGCCGGCAACGGCGATGATGTCGCCGGGGCCGGCGCTCTCGACCGGCACGCGATCCAGAGCCTCGGTCATCAGGAGCTCGACGACCTTGGCTCGCTCGACAGAACCGTCGGCCTTCATCCAGGCCACCTGCTGGCCCTTGCGGATCGTGCCCTGGTGCACGCGGCACAGCGCGAGCCGGCCGAGGTAGGGCGAGGCATCCAGGTTCGTCACGTGCGCCTGCAGTGGTGCGTCCTCGTCGTACGACGGCGCGGGGATCGCCTCCAGCAGTGTCGCGAAGAGCGCCTCGAGAGTCTCTCCCTCCGGCATGCCCCCGTCGTCTGGACGCTCGCGTGAGGCACGGCCGGCCTTGGCACTCGTGTAGACGATGGGGAAGTCGATCTGCTTGTCAGTCGCGTCGAGGTCGAGGAAGAGCTCGTACGCCTCATCGACGACCTCGGCGATGCGGGCGTCGGGGCGGTCGACCTTGTTGATGACGAGTACGACGGGCAACTGCTTGGCCAGGGCCTTGCGCAGTACGAAGCGGGTCTGGGGTAGCGGACCCTCAGAGGCATCCACGAGGAGCACCACGCCATCGACCATCTCCAGGCCGCGCTCGACCTCACCGCCGAAGTCCGCGTGGCCCGGCGTATCGATGATGTTGAAGGTGACACCGCCCTCGGGGGCGGACGGCCCGGCGTAGCGCACCGAGGTGTTCTTGGCGAGGATCGTGATGCCCTTTTCCCGCTCGAGATCCATCGAGTCCATGACGCGGTCGTCGACGTCCTGGTTGGCGCGGAAGGCCCCCGACTGCCAGAGCATGGCGTCGACGAGGGTGGTCTTGCCGTGATCGACGTGGGCGACGATCGCGACATTGCGGAGGTCGGAGCGGGTGGCAGTCACCCGGAGACCTTACGCGGTCACCTCGCGCAGGCTGCGCACCGCATCGACGTCCGAGGGCAGCCAATCGACAGAGTCGAAGTCCTCGCGCGCTACCCAGCGGACCTGGTCATGCTGCTCCAGTGGCGCGGGTTCGCCATCGACAAGCGCTGCGACGTAGAGATGCAGGACGAGGTCATCGCGGAGCGGCCACTCCCCCGGCACGCGCGCACCGACGTCGATCTCCACGCCGAGCTCCTCACGGATCTCGCGCGCGAGCGCCTGCTCCTCGCTCTCCCCCGACTCGACCTTGCCCCCGGGGAACTCCCACAGCCCTGCCACGTCTGCGGGTCGCGTACGCCGGGCCGCGAGATAGTGCCCATCACGCTCGATCGCAGCTGCGACGACGATGGTCACGCGACCCCGCGGATCATCCGACAGCGATGCCGGCAGCCCGCCAGGTGATCTCGGCCGCCTCACCCGCATCACCGCGCACGAAGATGTAGTCGGTGTCATATGTCGAGACCCCGAGGATGCCAATCCCGGCCTCGGCGAGCGGAGCCGTGAGCGCCGACATCACCCCGGTCACGGAGAAGTCGATGGTCCCGTCGACGCGATAGGCAAGCCACGGCCCGACGGTGCTCTGCGCATCCACATGGATGCCTGCATCGGTGATGATGCTGAGCTCGTCGACCGAACGCGACACCGATACGAAGGGCGATGCCCAGACGGCTTCAGGCACCCTCGAATCGGGCGCAAGGCGATGGGCGGCGTACTCCCCCGGCACTCGCTTCATTGTGATGTCCACGCGATGATCCTACGGTTGGCTCCACTGATCCTGACGAGGAAGGCCCGACATGACCTGGTACTCCGAGATCCCCGCCCGCCGTACTCGACAGATCGCCGGCGATGCATGGCTGATCGCGTGGAGTGCGCTGTGGATCTGGGCAGCCCTGCGGCTCTACGACCTCGTGATGAATCTCGCGGCACCCGGGCGCGCCGTGTCGAGCAGCGCGGCTGATCTCGCGGGGCGCTTCGACGATGCCGGCAGCGCACTCGGGGGTGTGCCGCTAGTCGGCGGGGCGTTGCAGTCGCCCTTCGACGGCATGGGCAGTGCGGCGGCCGCGATCGCTGACGCGGGCCAGGCGTCCGCTGACGCTGTGGGCTTGCTCGCACGATTCCTCGCCATCGCACTGGCCGTGCTCGGCATCGCGTCATGGGCGATGGTGTGGGTGCCGATTCGCGTGGCCTTTATCCGCCGCGCGACGGCGGCACGTCGCTTCCTTGACTCCACCGATGACCTGGACCTCTTCGCACTGCGTGCGATGGCCCGGCAGCCACTGCACCTGCTCGCCCGCATCAGCGATGATCCCGCTGGGGCGTGGAGGCGGGGTGATCGCGACGTGATCGAGGCCCTGGCCTCCCTGGAACTGCGTGCCGAGGGCCTGGCGCGCTAGCCACCGTACGGGTGCTCAGCGAGCGAGGTAGGCGCCGAGCGAATCGAAGTAGCTCTCCATGCCGAGTTCCTTGAGGTAGGCGACCTGCTCCATGTGCTTGGCGTCCTTCATCGCGTCCAGTTGCGTCATCCGGTAGTCGATCGGCTGCCCGTACTTCTTCTCGATGGAGGGGAAGTAGGACTTCGGCCCGGTGACCTTCTCGGCCATGAGGATCTCCTAGACGTTGAATCGGAACTCGACCACGTCGCCGTCGCGCATGACGTAGTCCTTGCCCTCCATGCGCACCTTGCCGTGGGCTTTGGCCTCCGTCATCGAGCCCGCGTCGACAAGGTCGTCGAAGGACACGAGCTCCGCCTTGATGAAGCCCTTCTGGAAGTCGGTGTGGATGACTCCGGCGGCCTCGGGCGCCGTCGCGCCCTTGCGGATCGTCCACGCACGCGATTCCTTGGGTCCGGCCGTGAGGTAGGTCTGCAGGCCGAGAGTGTCGAAGCCGACGCGGGCGAGCGCGTCCAGGCCGGACTCGTCCTGGCCAATCGACTGAAGGAGCTCGAGCGCTTCCGCGTGGTCGAGGCCGGCGAGCTCGGATTCGATCTTGGCGTCGAGGAAGACGACCTCAGCGGGTGCGAGCAGGTCACGCATCTTCTGTCGGAACGCCGGGTCCGAGAGTTCGGCCTCGTCGGCGTTGACGACGTACAGGAAGGGCTTGGCAGTGAGGAGGAAGAGTTCGCGGATGGGCTCGGCGTCCATCCCCGAGGCAAAGATCGTCGTGCCGGCGTTGAGGATCTCCTGCGCCTTCTCTGCGGTCGCGAGGATCTCGACGCGCTCCTTGTTGATGCGCGCTTCCTTCTGCAGGCGCGGGATGGCCTTCTCGAGCGTCTGCAGGTCGGCGAGGATGAGCTCGGTGTTGATCG
>VGBQ01000137.1 GCA_016870425.1 Actinomycetota bacterium
TGAGTCGCGCGTCGACCATCGTCGGCTGATCCCCACTGCGCTCGCGACCCAGCACGACGCTCGCCGACACGAGCACGTCGGGCTCGGCGCCGACGACCACGCGCCAGGCCGAGGTGCCTGATCCGATGCGCAGCGGTGCCTCACGCACGAGAGAAGGGCCCACCGGCACGGGCGCGAGCATGTCGACGCTCACCTCGCGCACGACACGGGCCGGCTCATCGCCTTCGTGCTCGAGGAGACGGTCCGCCTGCTCCGCTGCGCGCACGGCCATACCGACACCGAGGCCGCCCCAGGCACCGCGTCCTTGCGCCCAGCCGGGAGGCACTTGCCACGCCCCATCGATGACCGTGGTGATGTCGCGGTACGCCGGCACGTCGTCGAGGGTAGCCCCGGTGTCAGGGCGGGCGGCTAGCCTGCCCCGATGCGCGTGCTTCACACCTCGGACTGGCACCTGGGCCGGTCCTTCCACGGGGTCGACATCCTCGACCATCAGCGGGCCTTCGTCACCTGGCTCGCTGACCTCGTCGTGACCGAGGCGGTCGACCTCGTCGTGGTGTCGGGAGATGTCTACGACCGTGCGGTGCCATCGCTGGCAGCCGTGTCCGTCTGGGAAGAAGCCGTCATCGACCTCACGCGCACCTGCCCCGTCCTCGTCACGTCCGGCAACCACGACTCCCCCACGCGCCTGGGCTTCGCCGGAGCACTCCTGGCCAACGCCGGCCTGCACCTGCGCACGAGCCTCGCCGCGATGAGTGATCCCCTCCTGGTCACCGGCAAGGACGGAGTCGAACTCGCGGCCTACGGCCTGCCCTACCTCGAGCCGGATCTGCATCGCGAGTCGCTGGGCGCCGAGCGCTCCCACGCGGCAGTCCTTCACGCGGCCATGCAGCGCGTCCGCGACGACCTCGCCTCGCGTGAGGGTATCCGCTCACTCGTCGCCGCTCACGCCTTCATCACCGCGGGCGGTGACGCGATCGTCAGCGACTCGGAGCGCGACCTGCGCGTGGGTGGCATCGGCGACGCACCCGCAGCCGTGCTCAACGGGGTCGACTACGTCGCCCTCGGGCACCTCCACGGCGCACAGTCGGTCGTGGATCCCACCGTGCGCTACAGCGGGTCGCCCCTTGCCTTCTCCTTCTCGGAGCAGGATCACGTGAAGTCGGTGACGATCGTTGACATCCCCGCGCAGGGCCCCATCGCCATCACCGTGATCCCCGTGCCGGTGCCGCGCCCGCTCATCACACTCACCGGCACCCTGGAGTCCATCCTGGACGATCCGGCCACGCAGGCGTACGCCGATCACTGGGTGCGGGTGCGACTCACCGACGCGCGCCGGCCCGACGACCCCATGGGGCGGCTGCGCGCCGTGCTGCCCCACGCCGTAGAACTCACCTTCGAGCGCACCGACCCGGTCGGCGTCGCAGCCGTCGACTCTGACGGGGTGCCCACCAGTGATCCCCTGACCGTCGCCGAGGCATTCGTCGAGCACGTCACGTCTCTGCCACCGGACGACATCGAGCGAGGGCTCTTGCGCGAGGCGGTTGAGCGCGTTCGCATCGGAGGCGGGCCCGAGTGAGACTGCACATGATGGAGCTCTGCGGCATCGGACCGTTCCGGCACTCGCAGACAATCGACTTCGACACCCTGACCGCATCCGGCCTCTTCCTCATCGAAGGCCCGACCGGCTCGGGCAAGACCACGATCATTGATGCCATCGTCTTCGCCCTCTATGGCTCTCTGTCCGGCGCCGAGTCCGACACCGGGCGTCTGCGCAGCCACCTGTGCGGTCCGGATGAGCCAACCGAGATCACCTTGACCTTCAGCATCGACGGGGTGCGCCACACGATCACGCGCAATCCGGCTTACGAGCGGCTCAAGGCGCGCGGAGCCGGCACCACCCCCGAGCGTGCCCGGCAGTCGCTGGTCGTCCACGACGACATCACGCCCCCGATGCGCGAGGCCAGGGAAATCGGCGTCTATCTCCAGCAGCGCCTCGGCCTCACCGTCGAACAGTTCCGCCGACTCGTGGTCCTCCCGCAGGGCGAGTTCGACTCGCTGCTGCGCGCGAAGCCGGCTGATCGCTACCGCACGCTGTCGAGCCTCATCGACGATCGTCTCCTTGAGCGTGTCCAAGACGACCTCAAACGCGCCGCTGACGATGCTGCCCAGGTCCGTGACGCCGCGTCGGCGCGCGTTGAGCAGCTGCTCGACATGGGGAGGCAGCGCGCGGCCGAGGTCCTCGACCCGGAGTCGATTGACGACGCCGACCCCGATGCCCTCGTCACCGTTCTCGAGGGAGCCGCAGCGGAGGCATCCGCACATCTGGCTGCACTCGCGCCGGCGCTCGATGCCGCGCGCCAGTCCGAGGCGGCTGCACGCCAGGGCCTGGCTGCTGCCGAGTCCGCACAGCAGGCACGCCAGGCGATTGCCCGCGCGAGTGCCGGCCTGGATCCCCGCGATGCAGTCCTCGACGACGCCGGGCTTCGGGCTCGTGCGTCTGAGCTCATCGCCCAGCGCACGCGACTGGAGCCGCTCGCCGCCTGGGAGTCCCTCGCCACCGACCGAGAGCGAGAAGGCCAACTCGTGCGCGCAGCTGCAGCGCGGGTCCAGGGCGCTCTCGACCAGGCGCGCACCGATGTCGAGCGCATCCCCGGGCAGCGTCGAACCCTGGCAGCGGAGGTCGCCCAGGCTCGCGGAGCGGCGGCCAGCCTCGCCACCCTCGATAGTGAGGTCGCCCGCTGGGAGGGCATCGCCGACCTGCTCGCGCAACGTGACGGCCTCGCCGCCTTGCTGGCGGCGGCCCGCACGGAGGAGGCCGTCGCGGCCGAGGCGCTTCAGCGCGCGCGCGACGCCACCCATGACGCACGCCGGGCGGCGGCCGACCTCCTGCGGCGGCAGCTCGACCAGCGAGCCGCCCACCTCGCCACCCTCCTCGTTGACGGCGAGGCATGTCCTGTCTGCGGAGCCGCAGAGCATCCCCATCCGGCCACCGCCGACACGGAGCCGCTCGTGAGTGACGAGGACGTCTCGATTGCTGACGCGGCAGTGCGCACGGCAGATGCTGGCGAGGCTGCCGCCGACAAGTCATATCGGGACGCACAGCAAACCACCGTCACCATCGACAAGGACCTGGCCGCCGTCGCCGCTCAGGTCGGCGACACGACGTCCGCAGACCTCGCGGCATCCCTCGAGCAAGCACGCACAGCTGCCCGCGAGGCACGCGAGGCCGCCGAGGGCCTGGATGCTCTCGTGGAGCACGACTCCGCCCTCGCCCGCGCGCAGGAGGAGCTGGCCGCCTCGATCGAGTCGCTCGTCGACCAGGCTGCCGCCGAGCGTGCCGCGGTCGAGGCCTTCGACGAGCGTGTCCGCACCGAGACCGCGCGCTACCTCGCCGAGCGCGGCGACGCTGAGACCGCGCACGCGGCGATCGAGCACATCGACAGCCAGCGGTCAGCCATCGAAGACCTGCTCCAGGCACGCTCACGAGCCGGGGATACCAGCGGCGGGCTCGATCCCGCCGCGGCGGCCCGCGTGGCCGCAGAGGCAGCCGAGGGGCTCACGCGCGACCACCTCGCCGCCCAGCAGCGGGCCATCCGTGTCGCCGAGGCGCTCACGGCGCTCTCGACGCTGCGTGCGGCGTGGCAGGAAGCCGTGCAACTAGCGGAGGCAACCGCGTCGAGGACGGCGGCGACCATCCAGCTCGGCGCCCTCGTCACGGCACGCAGCAACGCCAACATCCGCAAACTCACACTCCAGGCCTACGCGGTGCAGCGACGATTCCGCGCCGTCCTCGAAGCCGCATCCGTCCATCTGGAGCGCATGAGCAGCGGCAAGTACTCCTTCGCCCTCGACGAGACTGCATCGGGCAACGCGCAAGCGGGACTGGGAATCGACATCGCCGATGCCTGGAGTGGCCAGACGCGCGATCCCGCCACCCTGTCGGGTGGCGAGACCTTCTACGCCTCCCTTGCCCTGGCACTCGGCCTGGCCGACGTCGTCCGGGAGGAGAGCGGCGGTGTCACGCTGGAGACACTCTTCGTCGATGAGGGATTCGGCTCCCTCGATGCCGACACCCTGAGCGTCGTCCTCGATCAGCTCGACGCCCTCCGGGCACGCGGCAGGGCGGTGGGTGTCATCAGCCACGTCGCCGAGATGAAGGAGTGGGTCCACGACCGCATCGAGATCGTGCCCGGCCCCACTCCTGCTGCCGGGAGCTCCCTGCGGCAGTCCGGCGCGTAGCAACCTCGCCAAACCCACCCGCCGGGCCTCTCCCTCGCCCTAGCGTGCTGCCATCACCTATGGGAGGCGCCATGGCACTGACCCCGCAGGCTCTGGGCAAGGACTACCGCACCGGCCGCGTCGTCGGACTCGCATCGACCGCTGCTCTGGGTGGCTTCCTCTTCGGCTACGACTCCGCAGTCATCAACGGAGCCACCGGCGCCATCAAGTCGCTCTTCGACCTGAGCGACATCGCCATCGGCTTCGTCGTGTCGATCGCGCTCATCGGCTCAGCCATCGGCGCCTGGTTTGCGGGATCCCTCGCCGACCGCTTCGGTCGTCGCCGCGTCATGCTGGTGGCTGCCGCGCTCTTCCTCGTCGCAGCCGTCGGTCAAGCCTTCCCCTTCGGCGTCTTCGACCTCATGCTCTGGAGATTCATCGGGGGCGCCGGCATCGGAGTCGCCAGCGTCATGGCGCCGATGTACATCGCCGAGATCGCACCGGCTCAGATCCGAGGCCGGATGGGGGCACTGCAGCAGTTCGCGATCGTCATCGGCATCTTCGCGACGGGCCTGGTCAACTACCTCGTCCTGCGGGCCGCCGGGGGCAACGCCCGCAACACCTGGCTCCTCGGCCTCGAGGCATGGCAGTGGATGTTCCTCAGCATGATCATTCCGGCCGTCGTCTACGGCCTCCTCGTCCTGCGCATCCCGGAGTCGCCGCGCTACCTCGTCGCCATCGGCGAGCCGGCCAAGGCAGCCCAGGTCCTCGGCACGATCTACACCGTCGACGTCACGCCCATGGTCGACGACATCGAGGCGTCCCTGCGCGGTGACCACAAGCCGCGCTTCTCCGATATCCGGGGGCGCACGCTCGGGCTCATGCCCATCGTGTGGATCGGCATCATGCTCAGCGCCTTCCAGCAATTCGTCGGAATCAATGCGGTGTTCTACTACTCCAACACCATCTGGGAGTCCGTGGGATTCTCCGAGTCTCAGGCGTTCCAGACATCCGTCATCACCACGGGCATCAACGTCTTGTTCACCATCGTCGCCATCGCTCTTGTCGACCGAGTCGGACGCAAGCCCCTGCTGCTCATCGGCTCCGCGGGCATGGTGATCACCCTGGCGACGCTCACGTGGATCTTCGGCACGGCCCCCGTCAATGCCGACGGTCGGCCGGTGCTGACCGACGGGCCTGACGTCGTAGCCCTCATAGCCTTCAACGCCTACGTCGCCTTCTTCGCCGCGACATGGGGGCCCATCGTCTGGGTCCTCCTGGGAGAGATGTTCCCCAACCGCATCCGCGCGACGGCCCTTGCCGTCGCCGCGTCCGCGCAGTGGATTGCCAACTTCCTCGTGTCGACGAGCTTCCCCGAACTCGCGGGCATCTCCCTCGGCCTGGCCTACGGTATCTTCACGGTCTTCGCCGTGCTCTCGATCCCGTTCGTCATGAAGTACATCCGCGAGACAAAGGGGGTCTCGCTGGAGGACATGGGCGAACTCGAAGGCGCCCGAGCGGCCTAGCCGTTGAGGATGATGAGGCGTTCCTCGGTCATCTCGCGGACGGAGTAGGCCGGACCCTCGCGCGTGTTGCCCGAATCCCGCAGGCCGCCGTACGGCATCTGGTCTGCACGCCACGTCGGGACCTCGTTGATGAGGACGCCACCGAAGTCGAGCGTGCGCGCGGCCTTGATCGCCTTGGACACATCGGCTGTGAAGACCCCTGCCTGGAGTCCGTAGCGCGTGTCGTTGGCGCGAGCAAGGGCGTCGTCGAAGTCCGAGAAGGACTGGATCGCCACGACCGGGCCGAAGACCTCGAGCGCGCAGACGTTCATCTCGGGCTTCGCGTCGACGATCACCGTCGGCTGGAGCACTCCGTCCGCGCCGATCTCGCCGCCGCACGCGACTCGGCCACCGTCGGCGACGGCCTCGTCGATCCACGCCCTCACGCGATCGCGCTCGCCCGTGGAGATCAGCGCCGAGACATCAGTGGTCTCATCCATCGGGTCGCCCACGACCAGTGTTTTCACCGCGTCGACGAGCGCGGCGGACACCGGCTCAACGAGCGACTCGTGCACGAAGATGCGCTGGGTCGAGATGCACGACTGGCCAGCGTGGGAGAAGCCGGCGGTCTTGATCTTCGCGACCGCCGTCTGCCAGTCGCCATCGGCATCGATGATGACCGGCGCATTGTTGCCGAGCTCGAGGCCGACGCGCTTGCGCGGTGCCTTGGCCCGGATGCTCCAGCCGACCTCGGGCGATCCCGTGAAGGTGATGAGAGCGACGTCGGGGTTGTCCACGAGCGCCCCGCCGACCGTCGTGCCCCCGCCCGTGACGATCTGGAGGTAGGCCGCCGGCAGCCCGCACTCCTCGATGAGCATCCGAGCAAGAAGGATCGACGAGAAGGGCGTCTGCATGGCCGGCTTGAGCACCACGGGGCAGCCCGCGGCGATGGCCGGACCGAGCTTGTGGGCGACGAGATTGAGCGGGAAGTTGAAGGGCGAGATCGCTCCGACTACGCCGATCGGCACGCGCAGGACGAAGCCGATCTTGCCCTCGCCCGCGGAGGACGCCTCAAGGGGCACGGTCTCACCGGTGAGCGTGCGCGCGACCGCGGCCGAGAACTGCAGGGTGCTCGCCGCACGCTCTGCTTCGACGCGCGCCGTTTTGATCGGCTTGGCGGCCTCGAGTGCGATGCAGCGACCGAACTGATCACGGCGCTCGAGCAGCAACTCTGCGGCGCGGTCGAGGATCTCGGCGCGCTTCCACTGGGCCAGCGGCTCAGCATGCAGCGCGGCCTTGGCATAGGCCACGGCGGCATCCACGTCAGC
>VGBQ01000138.1 GCA_016870425.1 Actinomycetota bacterium
CGGGGGCGCGAAGGGACCACCCCCGATGTCGTTGGTGCCCTCGAGCAGGATGATCGCGCGCACTCCGGGGATGGACAGGGCATCGCGCCAGAGGCGGATAACCGCGGGCTGGCCGCAGCAGGCCGAGTCCTTCTCATAGGGATTCTGCTGGTTGCTCACGGTGTTGCCGGAGATAGCGGCATTGGTGACCGAGAGGCGTTTGCCAGCGGGCAGGGAGTTGAGGCGCGTGGCGAGTACGTCGGTCCAGCGCTGCCCCGGCGGACCGTAGGCCATCCAACCGTCGCTGACGGAGTCGCCGATGACGACGACGGTCCCGCGGGAGTTGCTCCGGCCGGTGAGGACATCAGTCCACCACACCTGCCCCGGGTGGTAGCCGACGTTCTGCAGCGGATAGTCCGTGTCGTCGACGGTGAGGGCAGGGAAGGACCGGCCCGACTCCTCGCGAGCGTGGTTGCCGGGCGCGCTGATGTACATCCCCGGGGCGGCGTAGGCGTAGGCGAAGAAGTTCTTGCTCGTGATGGGCGCCCGTGGCGCGTAGATGCTGAGCGCCACCTGGTCGCCAGCCGTGACGCGCATTCTGATCGGATCACTCCACTCTTGCTTGCCGGCAGGGATCGTGACGGTGCCCCGCCCGTCGAAGGTCAAGCGCACATTGGAGTCGCCGACGAGTCGCGCAGTGCTGCTGGCGACGGGCAGGCCGGCCCACGCCTCGCGAATCGTCAGCGCGGTGGCGCCAAAGTGATTGCTGAAGCGCACCCGGATGCTGGACGCGTCCGTTGACACCATGAGCAGTTGCCGGATGGTCGCATTGGGCGCAGTGCCCTGAGGGCCAGCCATGGCTCCCTGCCACACGGCGATCCGATCGTCCGGCCTTGCCCCAGCGGGACCAGCGGTCGCGCACGTGATGGCCGTCGCTGCGATCACGACAGACACAGCGAGCCCGAGCCCTCGTCGCGTGCGCGTCCAGAACGCCATGCCCCACACGCTATCCCCACCGGAGCCGGCGGACGTTCCGCTTGGCGGTAGTGCCGGCCTGGTGAGGTGCGATTTCTCCGAGACCCTGGCGCATTGCCCAGTGAGGGTGGACACTTTGCGCACCGGAGGTGATGATCCGATGTCAGTGCTATCCGAGGCCCAGGGCGTCGCCCACCCGCCCCTGATCGCCGACACGATCAGCGCGAACCTCCGAGCGACGTGCGCTGAGTTCCCTGATCGGGAGGCGCTGGTCGACTGCCCGGCTGGCACTCGATGGTCCTACGCCGAGTTCCTTGACGATGTCGAGGCATGCGCGATGGGACTGCTGTCGCTGGGGGTTGCGAAGGGCGATCGCATCGGCATCTGGGCTCCGAATCGCGCCGAATGGGTGCTGACGCAGCTCGGCTCGGCCATGATCGGCGCGATCCTCGTCACCATCAACCCGGCCTACCGCACGCATGAGCTGGAGTACGTCCTCAACCAATCCGGCATCTCGGTGCTCGTGAGCGCGCCGTCGTTCAAGACCAGTGACTATCGCGCAATGGTCCACGAGGTCAGGCCTAACTGCCCTGACCTGCGCGAGGTGGCGTTCCTGGACGATCCTGCCTGGGGTGCGCTGATGGATGCGGGCCGCCGGAGCGACAGGGCCGCTCTGGAGGTCCGAGAGGCGACACTCAGTCCGGACGACGCCATCAACATCCAGTACACGTCAGGGACGACGGGCTTCCCGAAGGGTGCGACGCTCACGCACCGCAACATCCTCAACAACGGATTCATGGTCGGCGAGATGATCGCCTACACGGAGCGGGACCGCGTCTGCATCCCCGTGCCCTTCTACCACTGCTTCGGGATGGTGATGGGCAATCTCGCCTGCGTCTCCCACGGCTCGACGATGGTGATCCCGGCACAGGGCTTCGACCCCGGACTCACACTGAAGGCGGTCGAGGCGGAGCGATGCACGTCGCTGTACGGCGTGCCCACGATGTTCATCGCCATGCTCAATCACGAGGGTGTGGACGACTGTGACGTGTCGTCGCTGCGCACGGGAATCATGGCGGGCTCACCGTGCCCGGTGGAGGTCATGAAGCAGGTGATCGAGCGTCTGGGCATGCACGAGGTGTCCATTTGCTACGGCATGACCGAGACGTCGCCGGTGTCCACGCAGACGGCGAGGGATGACTCGATCGATCGACGCGTGTCGACGGTGGGACGTGTGCACCCGCACGTGGAGATCAAGGTTGTCGATCCGGTCTCCGGTGAGACGCTACCTCGCGGCATGCCCGGTGAGCTCTGCACGCGCGGCTACTCGGTCATGCGGGGGTACTGGGACCAGCCTGACAAGACCGCCGAGGCCATCGACGCCGATGGCTGGATGCACACGGGCGACATCGCGGTCATGGATGGCGAGGGCTATGTCAACATCACCGGCCGCATCAAGGACATGGTGATCCGGGGTGGGGAGAACATCTATCCCCGCGAGATCGAGGAGTTCCTCTACTCGCACCCAGATGTCCTGGACGCGCAGGTCATCGGCGTTCCCGATGTCACGTACGGCGAGGAATTGGTCGCGTGGGTCCGCCTGCGCCCCGATGCGCAGACTCTCACGGCTGAATCCCTGCGAGCCTTCTGCGACGGCAAGCTCGCGCACTACAAGATCCCCCGCCATGTCAAGGTCGTGGAGGACTTCCCCATGACTGTGACCGGCAAGGTGCGCAAGGTCGAGATGCGGGAGGCATCGATCCGCGAGTTGGGTCTGGAGCGGGCCGCGAGCATCGAGACTGCGTAAGACGGCACATGCCGCCCCTGCCAGGTCGCTCTACGAGTGGGGCGGAACGAGGCTCGCGTAGGGCATGGGGTGGGATGTGCCCATGGCGATCAACGTGGGACCCGCTCCCCTCACCGCAGCGGAAGTGGTCGCCGTCGCGCGCGGGGGTGAGCCGATCGAGTTGACCGAGGAGTCGCTCACCGAGATGGCGCGCTCGCGCGCGATCGTCGAGGGGCTCGCCCAGTCACCGGAGCCGGCGTACGGCATCTCGACAGGTTTCGGCGCTCTCGCCACCGTGCACATCCCGCCGGAGTCGCGCGCGCACCTGCAGTCCTCGCTCATCCGCTCGCACGCCGCGGGATGGGGGCCCGAGGTTGAGCCCGAGGTGGTGCGCGCCACGATGCTGCTGCGCCTGCACACCCTCGCCACGGGTCGCACGGGCGTGCGTCCGTCGACCGCGCAGGCCTACGCCGCGATGATGAACGCCGGCATCCTCCCCGTCGTCTGCGAACACGGATCGCTCGGCTGCTCCGGTGACCTCGCACCCCTGTCGCACATCGCCCTCGCGCTCACGGGTGAGGGCGAGGTCCGCGATCGCACGGGTGCACTCGTGCCGGCCGCGCAGGCGCTCGCTGATGCGGGCCTCGCGCCGGTGAAACTGGCCGAGAAGGAGGGGCTCGCTCTCATCAATGGCACCGACGGCATGCTCGGCATGCTGGTGCTGGCCCTGGCCGACCTCGAGGTGCTCCTCACGACCGCGGACATCTCCGCGGCCATGTCCATCGAGGCGCTGCTCGGCACCGACAGGGTGCTCGCCGACGACCTCCAGCAGCTGCGGCCCCATCCGGGTCAGCGCATCAGCGCCGCCAATATGCGGAAGGTCCTCAAGGACTCGCCCATAGTGGCGAGCCATGCCGGCCCCGAGGACACGCGCGTGCAGGACGCCTACTCGCTGCGCTGCGCTCCTCAGGTAAATGGCGCCGCGCGTGACACTGCCGACTATTGCGCGGTCGTCGCTGGTCGCGAGCTTGCTGCTGCGGTCGACAATCCGGTGGTCACCCTCGACGGTCGGGTCGAGAGCAACGGCAACTTCCACGGTGCTCCCGTTGCCTACGCGCTCGACTTCCTCGCCATCCCTGTCGCTGACGTCGCGAGCATGAGCGAGCGGCGCACCGACCGCATGCTCGATCGCCATCGCAGCCACGGACTGCCGCCCTTCCTCGCGCACGAGGCGGGCGTCGACAGCGGCCACATGATCGCGCAGTACACCGCTGCGGGAATCGTCCACGACCTGAAGCGACTCGCGGTGCCCGCCAGCGTCGACTCGATCCCGTCCAGTGCGATGCAGGAGGACCACGTCTCCATGGGCTGGTCCGCTGCTCGCAAGCTCCGCACGGCCGTCGATGGTCTCGCCGCCGTGCTCGCCATCGAGATCCTCACCGCGGCTCGCGCCCTCGACCTGCGCGCGCCCATCGCCCCCGCGGACGCGACCGGCGCGGTCGTCTCACTTCTACGGGCGGACGTGCCCGGCCCAGGCCCTGACCGCCACCTTGCCCCCGAGATCGCTGCTATCGCGACGCTCGTGCGCGACGGTTCCGTCGTGCGCGCCGTCGAGACCGTCACCGGACCGCTCAACACACTGGAGAACTGACATGTCGGATGCCCTGCCTGGTGCACGACCCGTCTCCGCTCCGCGGGGCACCACCCTCACCGCGCGCGGCTGGCCGCAGGAGGCCGCGCTGCGCATGCTGCAGAACAACCTCGACCCCGAGGTCGCCGAGCATCCGGACAAGCTCGTCGTCTACGGCGGCACAGGTCGTGCGGCACGCGACTGGGGCTCATTCGACGCGATGATCCGCACGCTCACCACCCTCGCGGATGACGAGACGATGCTCGTGCAGTCCGGTCGCCCGGTCGGTGTCTTCCACACCCACGAGTGGGCACCGCGCGTGCTCATCGCCAACTCCAACCTCGTCGGCGACTGGGCCAACTGGCCGGAGTTCCGCCGACTGGAGCACCTCGGCCTCACGATGTATGGCCAGATGACGGCCGGCTCGTGGATCTACATCGGCACGCAGGGCATCCTCCAGGGGACCTACGAGACGTTCGCTGCCGTTGCGGCCAAGAAGTTTGGAGGCACGCTCGCCGGCACGCTCACTCTCACCGCGGGCTGCGGTGGCATGGGCGGCGCACAGCCGCTCGCCGTGACGATGAACGAGGGTGTGTGCCTCGTGGTCGACGTGGACCCCACGCGCCTGGCCAAGCGCGTCAAGGATCGCTACCTCGATGAGGTCGCCCACGACCTCGATGACGCCATCGCGCGCGTGCTCGCGGCCAAGAAGGAGCGTCGCGCGCTCTCCGTGGGTGTCCTGGGCAATGCCGCTGTGGTCTTCCCCGAGCTGCTGCGCCGCGGCGTCGAGATCGACATCGTCACCGACCAGACGAGTGCCCACGACCCGCTGAGCTATCTGCCCGAGGGGATCGATCTGGAAGATGGCCCCGACTACTCCGCCAAGAAGCCGGAGGAGTTCACCGATCGCGCGCGGGTTTCGATGGCCAAGCATGTCGAGGCCATGGTCGGCTTCATGGACGGCGGTGCGGAGGTCTTCGACTACGGGAATTCCATTCGCGACGAGGCTCGCCTCGGCGGCTTCCCGCGGGCGTTCGAGTTCCCAGGCTTCATCCCGGCGTACATCCGCCCGCTCTTCTGCGAGGGCAAGGGCCCGTTCCGCTGGGTGGCGCTGAGCGGGGACCCGAAGGACATCATGGCCACCGATCGCGCGGTGCTCGATCTCTTCCCCGACAACGACCACCTGCGCCGCTGGATCACCATGGCTGAGGAGCGCGTGGCCTTCCAGGGTCTGCCCGCGCGCATCTGCTGGCTTGGCTACGGCGAGCGCGACAAGGCAGGCGTGCGCTTCAACGAGATGGTCGCCAAGGGAGAGGTGTCTGCGCCGATCGTGATCGGCCGCGACCACCTCGACTGCGGATCCGTCGCCTCCCCCTACCGCGAGACCGAGGGCATGATCGACGGCTCGGACGCGATCGCCGACTGGCCGCTGCTCAACGCGCTGCTCAACACCGCCTCCGGCGCGAGTTGGGTGTCCTTCCACCACGGCGGAGGCGTCGGCATCGGCCGGTCGCTGCACGCCGGACAGGTGAGCGTCGCCGACGGCACCGCCCTCGCGGAGGAGAAGCTGCGCCGCGTGCTGACCAACGACCCCGGCATGGGCGTCATCCGCCATGTCGACGCGGGCTACGAACTCGCCGAAGAGGTCGCGGAAGAGCGCGGCGTGCGCGTGCCGATGCGCGAGGGCGCGTGAGCGTCACCGCTCATCTGGCGGACATCGCGTCCATCGGGCGTGATGCGACGTCGGGCGGCTACTCGCGCCTCGCGTGGACCGACGCCGACCTGATGCTGCGCGAGTGGTTCATCGGGCAGGCATCCGGACTCGGCCTCGCGGTCGAGACCGATCGCAACGGCAACATGTGGGCGTGGTGGGGGGATCCCTCGGCGGGTGATGCGGTCGTCACGGGTTCGCACGTCGACTCCGTGCCCGACGGCGGCAACTACGACGGCCCGCTCGGCATCGCCAGTGCCCTAACGGCGGTCGCGGAGCTCAAGCGCGCGGCGTACACCCTGGCCGACCCCTCGCGGTCGCCTGCTTCACCGATGAGGAAGGTGGCCGCTTCGGCGTCGCCTGCATCGGTTCGCGTCTCGCTGCAGGAGTGCTAGCACCCGAGAAGGCGCGGGCCCTGCGCGATGCCGATGGCGTCACCCTGGACGAGGCCCTGCGCCGAGCGGGCCGCGATCCGGAGGCACTCGGCGCCGAGCCGGAGCGACTCGCGCGCATCGGTGCCTTCGTCGAGCTGCATGTCGAGCAGGGCCGCGCACTCATCGACCTGGGTGCGCCCATCGCGGTCGGCACGGCGATCCTGCCGCACGGCCGCTGGCGCATTGACATCACCGGCGAGCCCAATCACGCGGGCACGACGCGCATGTCCGATCGCCGCGACCCCATGCTCGGCCTTGCTCGCCTCATCGACGGCGCACATCGCGAGGCGACCGAGCGCGACAGCACCTCTGGGCCCGGCGGGTCGGCAGAGCCGCCCCTGACGGGCCACGCAGCACGCGCGACGGTCGGCAAGATCCGGTGCGTCCCGAATGCTGTCAACGCGATCCCCGCCGAAGTCACCGGCTGGCTCGACGCGCGTGCCGAGGATGAGGCGACGCTCGACGCGAT
>VGBQ01000139.1 GCA_016870425.1 Actinomycetota bacterium
GATCAGGGCCTGGATGCCCTTGGCCGTGATCTCCGCTCCCCAGGTCGGTCCCACGACCTGCACGCTGACGTCCGTGGCGGGCACACCGCACGCCTCGCCGAGCAGGCGGGCGATCTCCTGACTCTGCGCGGGCTCGACCGGGGGGGTCTGCACGCGCACGATGCCGGCACCCGTCTCCGTCACGATCGCTTCGGCTCCCGTGGCAGCAGAGGCGACCTCGCGCGCATCGACCACCGAGCAGGTGGCGTTGGGCACGGAGAAGACGGCGCCACCCTGGAACTCGATGCCGAGGTTGAGTCCGCGGATGCCCAGCGCGCCGAGCGAGATGAGGATGAGTACGCCGGAGATGATGAACCACGTCCGGCGTCGACCGACGAAGTCGACACCGGATTCGCCACGGTAGAGGCGGTCACCCAGGGAGCTTGAGCGTGACATCAGGACTCCACTCCTGCCGTCGGGCGATCGGCTTCTCGCGCATCGGTGTCCTTGGCATCGACGGACCTGTCCGTGCGCCGCAGACCCGTGAGCCAGCTCGTGCGCTGCATCCACGATGACCGACACACGAGCACCGTCAGCGGATAGGTGAAGATGAAGGCAACGATGAGATCGACGACGGTGATGAGGCCGAGGGTGAAGGCGAATCCGCGGACGTTGCCCACCGACACGATGTAGAGCACGACCGCGGCGAGGAGGGTCACGAAGTCCGCGGCCAGGATCGTGCGCCGGGTGGCCATCCAGCCGATCTCGGCGGCCTGCCGCATGCTCTTGCCCTCGCGCAGGGCGTCACGAATCCGCTCGTAATAGATGATGAAGGAGTCCGCCGTGATGCCGATGGAGACGATGGCGCCGGCCACGCCCGCGAGGGTCAGGGTGAAGCCCACCGTCTTGCCCAGTGCGACGAAGAGCAGGTAGGTGAGGCCTCCGGCCATCACCAGGCTGGCGATGGCGACGATGCCGAGGACCCGGTAGTAGAGCAGGAAGAAGATCACGATGAGGATCGCGCCGATCGCGCCAGCGATGAGGCCGGCGCGCAGCTGGTCGTTGCCCACCGTCGGCGAGACGCTCGTGACTTCCACGACATCCAGGGTCACGGGCAGGGCGCCGTAGCTGAGGATATTGGCGAGGTCCTGCGCCTCCTGGGCGGTGAAGTCGCCCTCGATCTGCGCCTGGCCGCCGATGATCGGCTCATTGAAGCGGGGGGCCGAGACGACGACTCCGTCGAGCACGATCGCAAAGGCGTTGCACGGGCTGGGGCCGCCCGGGGAGCAATCCGGTAGTGCGTAGAGCTCCTGCGAGGACTGCGCCAGGGCGCGGGCGCCCTCGCTGTCGAAGGTGAGGCTGACAACCCAGCCGCCCACGCCCTGCTGCGGCAGCTGGGCAACCGCGTCGGTGACGTTCGTGCCCTGGATGAACGCCGGCTGGAGCGAGTACTTCGCAGCACCGTCCTGGTCGCAGGTGCCCAGCCATAGTTGGGGATCATCCGGGGTGCCGCCAGCCTGGTTGATCGGATCCAGGCAGTCCAGGGCAGCGAGTTCGGCTTCGAACTCGGGCGTGTTCTCGGCTGCCTGCACGATCCGCGCCGAGGTGGCCGTGTCATCACCGGTCGGTGCGGGAGCGGGGGCCGATGTGTCGTCCAGGGTGGCCGGTGCGGGGCCGAGGATCGTCCAGACGGGCCGGAAGTCCAGCAGAGCCGTCCGGCCGACCAATTCCACGAGGCGCTCCTGGCTCACATCGGGGAC
Organism: Actinomycetota bacterium; assembly: GCA_016870425.1. Lineage (GTDB taxonomy): Bacteria > Actinomycetota > Actinomycetes > S36-B12 > S36-B12 > Mxb001. The sequence continues at coordinate 1,740 of VGBQ01000139.1, forward strand.
CGACACGACGATGGCGGCCCCCTCCCCGGAGCCTTGGACCGTGACCTCCGCTTCGGCGACGCCGACGCCGTCGACGCGCTGGCGGATGATCTGGACCGTCTGGGCCAGTTGGTCGTCGGTGATCGTGGCCCCCTCCTGCACCGCCTTGGGCTGCAGGATGACCTGGGTGCCCCCGCGCAGGTCCAGGCCCAATCGGACGGCGTTGTCCTGGCCGGGCCACAGCGCCCAGGCCGCGATCGCAGCCGTGATGAGCGCCATGATGAGCAGTAGGCGCCCAGGGTGTGTCTGCGAGCCGGTGCGGCTGCTTCGGTTGGCGGGTGGCACGTGAATTCCTTCTCAGCGTGGGGTGGCAGGAGGGTTCGCGGGGGGCCCTAGGCGCTCTGCCCGGGCGGATCGGCCGGCGCGACGGGCTCGATGACCTTGCCGATCGCCGCCTTGACGACGCGGATGACGACTCCCGGTGCGATCTCGATCTCGGCATCCTCATCGTCGATGGACACCAGGGTGCCGTAGACGCCGGCCGTGGTCATCACGCGAGTGCCCGGCTCGAGGGCCGACATCATCTGCGCCTGCTTGCGCTGCCTCGCCCGGGCCGGACGCATGATGAGGAGGTAGAACACGACGCCGATGAGGATGATCGGCAGGAACGTGCCCAGGCTTTCCACGATCGCACCCCTCGACGGCCACGGCGCCGGAGGCGGCGCACTCGGGCGTTGAGCCTAGCCGGAGCCACCCGGGGAGGCATCGCCGGTGGCGGCCGGGAAGCCCAGGAGGCCCTGCGCGAGCCCCGGGCCGGGGAGGCCCAGGTGCTCGTAGGCCGCCGCGGTGGCGACGCGCCCGCGCGGAGTGCGGGCGAGGAGCCCGTGGCGGACCAGGAAGGGCTCGGCGACCGTCTCCACGGTCTCGGGCTCCTCCCCGACGGCAACGGCCAGCGTCGACAGGCCGACGGGACCGCCCCCGAATCTGCGCACGAGGGCGTCCAGGACCGACCGGTCCAGACGATCGAGGCCGAGCTGGTCCACCTCGTAGAGATCGAGTGCGGCACGGGCTGCGTGATGGTCGACGTCGCCATCGCCGTGGACCTGTGCCCAGTCGCGCACCCGGCGCAGCAGGCGGTTGGCGATGCGGGGCGTGCCGCGCGAGCGTCGAGCGATCTCGGCGATGGCCGTCTCGTCGATCGTCACGTCGAGCAAGCGGGCGGACCTGCCCAGGATCGAGCGCAGGTCGGACTCGTCGTAGAAGTCCAGGTGAGCGGTGAAACCGAAGCGGTCGCGCAAGGGGCCGGGCAGCAATCCGACTCGCGTGGTCGCGCCGACGAGCGTGAAGGGGGCAAGGTCGAGGGGCAGGGCCGTGGCGCCAGGGCCCTTACCCACGATCACATCGACCCGGAAGTCCTCCATGGCGACGTAGAGCATCTCCTCGGCTGCCCGAGCGAGCCGGTGGATCTCGTCGATGAAGATCACCTCACCGGGCTGCAGGCTGGACAGCACCGCCGCCAGATCGCCAGCATGTTGCAGGGCGGGCCCGCTGGTCAGGCGCAGGGGTGCCGCCATCTCCTCGGCGATGATCCCCGCCAGCGTGGTCTTGCCCAGACCGGGTGGACCGGAGAGGAGCACGTGGTCAGCCGGCCGATCGCGGCGGCGCGCTGCTTGAAGCACGACGTCGAGTTGGGCGCACACCCGTGACTGGCCGACGAATTCATCGAGGCGCCGCGGCCGCAGGGCGCCTTCGATCACGCGCTCAGCGTCATCGGCGCGAGCGTCGACGAGGCGATCCCCCTCGTCGCTGGTCATCGCCGGTCCAGGTGCTGCAGCGCCGAGCGCAGGAGCGTGGCCACATCGGTGTCCTGCCCCGCCACGGCCGCGACCGCGCGGTCGGCATCGCGGGCGGGCCAGCCGAGGGAGACGAGCGCGGCGCGCACTGTCTCCTGGTCGTCTCCGACGGAGGACTCACCCTGTCCGGGGATGGCGCGCAGGCGATCCTTCAACTCGATGACCAATCGCTGGGCTCCCTTGGTGCCGATCCCGGGCACCCGCGTCAAGCTGGCGAGGTCCTCGGCGGCGATGGCACGTCGTAGGTCGTCGGGCGACAGCGTGGCGAGCACGGCGAGTGCTGTCCGGGGGCCAACGCCGGACACGGTTTGAACCAGCTCGAAGACATCCCTCTGCTCGGCATCGGTGAACCCGTAGAGCGTGAGTGAATCCTCGCGCACAACCAGGCTCGTGCACAGTGCGAGCGCCGCACCTGGTCGCGCGGACGCGGCAGCCTGGGGGGTGCAGGCGATGCTCACCCCAATGCCCCCCACGTCGATGACGACCGAGGACGGGCGCACGGCCGAGACGACACCTGCGACCGACGCGATCACCGGCGAGCCTCTGCCGCGGCGCGCAGGCGACGTTCGGCACCACCGCGCCAGATCTCGGTGATCGCCAGGGCGAGCGCATCGGCGGCGTCCGCGGGTCGCACCGGCGCATCCAGGCGCAGGACTCGCGAGACCATGGCGGTGACCTGGGCCTTGTCGGCCCGACCGCTGCCGGTCACGGCGGCCTTCACCTCGCTGGGCGTCCGCAGGCTGAGCGGAATGCCGCGGCGACCAGCCGCCAGGGCGGCCACGGCGCCCGCCTGGGCGGTGCCCATCACGGTGCGGACGTTGTGCTGGCTGAAGACGCGCTCGACGGCGATGATGTCCGGCAGGTAGCGCCCCACCAGGGCCTCCAGGCTCTCGTCCAGCCGCGTGAGGCGCTCCTCGAGCGGGGCCTCGGGCGGGGTGCGCACCACCACGACCTCCACCAGGCTCAGAGCCTGGCCGGGCGAGCCCTCGACCACTCCCACGCCACACCGGGTCAGACCGGGATCAACGCCCAGGACGATCACGAGCGCCTCCTCCTCGGGGTCCCGGTCTATGCGAACACCTGTGCGAAGACTACTGCTCCGGCGACGCCGCCTCGCGGATCGCGCGGGCCTTCGGCGTGCCGTCACCGGGCTCGGCCTCGCCCAGGGGGTCCGCCGGGCCGACCGGGCCCTCGGTGACGGTGGCGAAGCCGGACCGCAGATCCGTCACGAGGTCATCCAGGTGCGGGACCGCCCGATCGTCGGCCGAGACCCCGACGAATGCGGATCCGTCGTAGGTCACCATCGTGACGTTGACCGCGGCACCGATGGTGGCCACGAGCGGGTAGATGCCCGCGATGCGCGCGCCGGCGATGAAGAGCGGGAGCGGAGGCCCCGGCACATTGCTCGTCGTCACGTCGCTCGCGAGGGCTGCCTGTGCGAGCACCGGCACCGGCACCAGCCAGCTGATCTCCGCGAGTGGGTCCGCGAGGCGCAGGGCTGGCTCGTGTCGCCAGCGCGCCACAGCATCGTGCGCCGCTTGCATGCGCTCGTCCACCGTGAGTCCCGCGACGGGCAGGGCGATGCGCGCGATGGTGACGGCGTTGGAGGCTTGCGCAGACGTGTCACCCGCGTCCCCGCGCAGGCTGATCGGCACGTTGAAGCGCAGTTCGTCGGCCACGCTCCCCTGCCGCACGTGATAGCGCTCCAGGCCCAGGCCCACAGCTGCCATGAAGGCGTCATTGACGCTGCAGTCACGCGCCTTGGCCGTCGCGCGCAGTCGGGCGAAGGGAAGGTCAAAGGCCGCGAAGTGGTACGTCGTGCCCCGCGCGGTCATGAGCGGTGATAGCGGGCCGTCGGGCACCGCCGTGAAGCGCCCGACGGATGCCAGCGTGCCCAGGACCGAGGTCCACGTCGCGACGGGGTCGGTGATCGTGCCCCGGGCGAGCGCGACCATGGCCTCCCCGACACGCTCAGCGGCCCCCAGGCCGCGGCGGACGTTGTCGGCGATGTCGGCCAGGCTGACCTCCGGGGCACCCGCATCGACGGGTGCCGGAGCTTCCGGGGCCTCGGGCTCGTCCGGATTGGGGTCCGAGCCGAGTTCCACGAGGTTGAGGCCGATGAGCACCGTCGCCTGGCCGTCGGCGATGGCGTGATGCAACTTCAGGAGCAGTGCGGCGCGGTCACCCTCGAGGCCTTCGACGAGCACGAGCTCCCACAGCGGTCGGTCCCGGTCGAAGTCCGTGAGGCTCACTCGCCGCGCTTCCTCGAGCAGCTCGCTCCATGTCCCCTCGCCCGCCAGGCGCATGCGTCGCAGGTGCAGCCCGAGGTCGAAGTCGGGATCGACAGCCAGACGCGGCGACGCGACTCCGAAGACACCCCGGAGGGGCCGTTGGCGCAAGACGGGCACCATGCGGGTGAGGCGCTCCACGCGCGCACGCAAGCGCTCCCAGTCCGGCTGGGAGTCGAGCAGGACCAGCGCCAGGACCGTCGAGCGCAGGTGCGGGCTGCCGGCGGACGTGCGCCACGTCGCGGCATCCCAGCCGGTGAGTTGCCGTCCGGCTGCAGGCATCCGAGCCTCCCCTCGTGCGTCAGGCTCGATCAGGCGTCGAGGCTCGCGAGCACGTCGTCGCTCACGTCCACGTTGGTGTAGACGTCCTGGACGTCATCGCTGTCCTCGAGCGCCTCCACGAGCCGGAAGACCTTCCGCGCCACGTCGACGTCGACCGGCACGGACATGCTGGGCACGAAGGTCGCCTCGGCCGAGTCGTAGTCGATGCCCGCCGCTTGCAGTGCCGTGCGCACCGCGACGACGTCGCCCGCCTCGCTGAGGACCTCGAACGCCTCACCCAGGTCGTTGACCTCCTCGGCCCCGGCCTCGAGCACAGCGGCGAGAATCGAATCCTCATCAACCCCCTCGGCGCGGGGCACCATGACGACACCCTTGCGACTGAAGAGGTAGGCGACCGAGCCCGGGTCGGCCATGCTTCCCCCGTTGCGCGTCAGGGCGACCCGGACTTCGGAAGCGGCGCGATTGCGGTTGTCCGTGAGGCACTCGACGAGCACGGCGACACCATTGGGTCCGTAGCCCTCGTACATGATCGTCTGGTAGTCCGCACCGCCGGCCTCGGCACCGGAGCCTCGCTTGACCGCGCGCTCGATGTTGTCGAGGGGCACGGAGTTCTTGCGTGCCTTCTGGACGGCGTCGTAGAGAGTCGGGTTGCCCGCGGGATCCCCGCCGCCCTGCCTGGCCGCGACCTCGATGTTCTTGATCAGCCGCGCGAAGAGTTTGCCGCGCCGGGCGTCCACCACCGCCTTCTTGTGCTTGGTGGTGGCCCACTTGGAATGGCCGCTCATACGCGCTGCCTCACAATCTGGACGAACATCTCATGGAAGCGCGGGTCGCCGGT
>VGBQ01000140.1 GCA_016870425.1 Actinomycetota bacterium
TCGCGCCAGGTCACCGGCTTCGCGGACTTCCCCATGCCCGATCACTGGCCGCTCTTCCCCCATCGCGACCAGATGCTGGAGTACTTCCACCTCTACGCCGACGAGTTCGACCTGCGCCGTCATATCGCCTTCGACACGGCGGTCGATTGCGTAGAGCCGCTGCCCACTGACGGACCCGTCGGATCCGGGGGCTGGTCAGTGACGACCTCGGATGGAGTGCGACGCGAGTACGACGGCGTGCTCGTCGCCAACGGCCACCTCTGGGACCAGAAGATCCCCGAGATCCCCGGCACCTTCACCGGCAAGCAGATCCACTCCGGCTCCTACCGCAACACCGGCGACATCGACGGCCGCCGCGTGCTCGTGATCGGCTCGGGCAACTCCGGGTGCGACCTCGCCGTGGATGCTGCTCAAGCCCACTTGGACACCCACATCGTGATTCGCCGCGGGCACCACTTCCAGCCCAAGACCTTCTTTGGCAAGCCGCGCTCCGAGCTCGCCTGGATGCAGGAGTTCACCTTTGAAGAGCAGGACCTCCTCGCGCGCCTCATGATGCGCGTCTCCGTAGGTCAGGCATCCGACTACCCCGGCATGCCCATTCCCGACCATCGCGCACTCGCCGACGGCCCGCCCGTCGTCAATGATCTGCTCCTCTACTGGGTGCAGCACGGCCGCATCACGGTGCGTCCCGCCATCGAGCGCTTCGACGGCACGACGGTGCACTTCAGCGATGGCACGAGCGATGACTTCGACACGATCCTGTGGGCGACGGGCTTCCACGCCTCGCTGCCCTTCCTCGACGACGATCTCCTCGTCAAGGAGGACGGCGTACCGCTGCGTGTTGGCGGCGCGGTGGTGCCCCTGGACCTCGAGAAGCTCTACCTCATCGGCATGATCGGCGCGCGTGGCCCGCAGCCACCGATCTACCCGCTCCAGGCCGACCTCGCACTGCGCATGATCGCAATCCACGAGTCTTCGCCGAGCGGCTTCGTGCCCATTGCCGGACCGCTCACGCAGGCCCAGTCCCACGAGTGGCGCATCGACATCCTGCGCCCCCTCTGGCTGGAGCAGGTCGAGCAGACGAAGGTCGCACTGCAGGTGCTGGCGGCAAGTCAACCCGTGGGCGCGCCGGCATGAGCGACTGGCTCGGCCTCGATGGCCGGCGTGCCCTGGTCACCGGCGCGGGCAGCGGCATCGGCCGGTCGGTGGCGGTGGGCCTCGCGGAAGCCGGAGCCGAGGTCGTCGCTGTCGATCGTGATGCCGTGGCGCTGAGCGCAGCGGGGATGCGTCGTGAGACCTGCGACATCTCGATAGAGACGGAGGTCCAGGCGCTCGCCGAGCGCGTAGGGCCCTGCGACATCGTCGTCAACGCCGCGGGCATCATCCGGCCAGGCGCTCTCCGCGATGTCGCCCTCGCTGACTGGAACGCGCTCATCGCGGTCAACCTCACCGGCTACCTCCTCATCTCGCGCGCTTTCGCTGATGGGATGGCAGCGCGCGGCGGCGGCGCTCTCGTCCACGTTGCATCGATCTCCGGAACTCACGCCCAGGCCAACAGCGGTGCCTACAGCGCGTCGAAGGCCGCGCTCATTGTCATGTCGCAGCAGCTTGCCCTCGAGCTCGGCCCGCAGGGCATCCGCAGCAATACCGTCAGCCCCGGCATGGTGCGTACGCCGATGACCGAGGAGTACTACCAGGCGCCCGGCGTGGCCGAGCGCCGCGACCGCGCAGTGCCGATCGGCCGTGTCGCTCTGCCGGAGGACATCGCCGATGTCGTGGTCTTCCTGTCCAGCGATCGCGCGCGATACGTCACCGGTGCCGACATCATCGTCGACGGGGGCTTCACGACCACGCTGATGAGCTGGGTGCCCCGCCCCGGCTATGACGAATTTCGTTGAAGTCGAGGCGTACGCCGACCCTCAACCGCGAATTCCACCCGCATTCCGCGGGTAACGGTCGGCCCGGCCACGTCAGCCCGCGTACGCCGACCCTCAACCGCGAATTCCACCCGCATTCCGCGGGTAACGGTCGGCTAGGACCTCGCCGCGGCGTTCATCGCTTGCTCAATCCGCCCGAGGAAGACCTGAGTCATCCAAGCGTCGCTCCAGGTCCAGCGCACGAAGCCATGGCCGGCATCCCCGAGATCTGCGTGCCGGTCCTTCTCCGCCATGACATCCGCGGCGGACCGGTACTTCATAGCACCGTCCGCCTCGCCGATGAGATGGAATTCCGGCCAGAAGAAGTCGACTCGGTAGCGCCTGCCGCTGGCACCTGTCACCCACTGCTGCAGCAGCGGCAGGGGCAAACCCGAGCGGCACAGGTGGCACCAGGAAATGGCCTCGAGGGGCGTCTCCAGCCGCGGGTCGACGAAGGCCAGAGCCTGGAGCACATGGCGAAGCCCCCGGCGAGGCGATCGCGACACGGATCGGAGGAGCTGCTCCTGCAGGGCCTCCCGCAGTGACGTGTCCTGCAGCCTGTCCGTGAGGTGTGATTCAGATCGCCAATCATCACAGAGCCGTGTTCCGTTCCCATCGTGTTTGCTCGCTACGCGCATGGGCACCCACCCATCGAGGATCGCGGCCTGTCGCCTCTGGGCCGAACTCAGCGCCGCTACGCCGGCAGCCTCGGATAGACGTAGGTGCCGCGTAGCGTCGATCCCAGTCCGCAGCGGCATGCACACGCTGTATCGATGCGTCGCCTCCCCGCCCGGACCACGAGGGGCACCTTCCCAGACGTCCTCAGACTCGAGGGCGGCGTGGACGATACGGACACCATCACGCAACCCATCCCGAACGCCGGTGCGGGGATCGACGTACAGGGTGGGATGGAGTGCCACCGAATCACTCCGAGCCCCGATGATTGGCACATCCCACAAGCCAGCCGACGTGGGCCCGGCGATCACCGCTGCCACTCCACGATCAGCGAGTTGGCGCGCCCGCGAGGACGCCAGGTCCCAGGCAACCGATGCCTCACTCTCGGGCAGGGAGTACACCCCCCTCCTCAAGCGCGACAGCGCTCCGGCCCCGGCTGCTCGTTCAAGGCGGTCCTGCCCTATGCCGTGGGCGTGAGCCTCACCAGCGGTGAAGGCCTCGCCAGCGAAGGCACCACGAACAAGCGAAACAGTCTGCGCGATGGTCATCCCTCCACCGTGCGCCACTTTTCACATGGCAGCGTTCCCTCACTGCAGGACGGTCGACAAGTCGGCGCCACCGCACCTGTGGACGGCGGGCCGACCGTAAACCGCGAATCCGACCCCCAAACCGCGGGTAACGGGCGGCCAACCCAGGCCCACACGCCCGTGGAGGGCGCACCAGGTGCCACTCAACGAAGTGGGTCGCTACTCCGCGCCCGAGGCGGCGCGACGCTCGGCCTTGATCTCCTTGGCGCGCGTGGCATACATGTCGACGTACTCCTGGCCCGAAAGCTCCATGAGCGCGTACATGATCTCGTCCGTCACCGAGCGCAGCACGAAACGATCCGACTCCATTCCGTCGTAGCGGGAGAAGTCCAGCGGGTCGCCGAAGCGCACGCCCACACGCCTGATCCGCGGGCGGATGCGTCCGGGCGGCTGGATCTCATAGGTGCCGATCATCGCCACCGGGATGACGGGCGCGTGTCCCTCCAGCGCCATGCGCGCAACGCCGGTCTTGCCGCGGTAGAGCCGCCCGTCCGCGGTCCGTGTGCCCTCGGGATAAATGCCGAGCAGATGGCCCTCGTCGAGAATGCGGATCCCCGTGGTGATCGCTGCCTCGGCCGCACGCCCGCTGGTCCGATCGATCGGCACCTGGCCCACACCCGTGAAGAACGCCTTGCTGATCAGGCCCTTGATGCCCTTGCCGGTGAAGTACTCCTGCTTGGCAAGGAAGGTGATACGCCGCTTCGTGACCAGCGGCAGGAAGAAGGAGTCCGAGAACGACAGGTGGTTGCTCACCAAGATCGCGGGGCCCTCCACGGGGATGGCGTCCATGTTGTCGGTCCAGGGGCGGAAGAGAACGCGCAGCCACGGGCCGATCACGATCCACTTGAGCACCCAGTAGAGCACGGGCTCACCCTAGCCGTGTGGCACTATCAGGGGCGTCCAAGGAGGTCACCATGCCGCTCTTTCCCGGTGCCGAGCCCTACGCCGCCGACGGCGGCTCGACGGGCATCCTGCTCCTGCACGGCTTCACCGGCTCCCCCAAGTCCATGAAGCCCTGGGGTGAGCGCATGGCAGCCCAGGGCCACACCGTGCGTGTCCCCCGCCTGCCCGGCCACGGCACACGCTGGCAGGACATGAATCTCACGCGCTGGGAGGACTGGTACGCCGAAGCCGACCGATCCTTCCTCGAGCTGCAGTCAGCCTGCGACGTCGTCTTCGTCTTCGGCCTGTCGATGGGCGGCTCGCTCACCCTGCGGCTCGCCGAGCGCCACGGCGACGCGATCCGCGGCATCGTCCTGGTCAACCCCGCCGTGCACTCCGAGCGTCCCGACCGCTTCCTGCTCCCCGTGCTCCAGGCCGTGGTGCCGTCGTTCCCGGGCATCTCCAACGACATCAAGATGCCCGGGCAGGACGAGGGTGCCTACGACAAGATCCCGCTCAAGGCGGCGTACTCCCTCACCAAGCTCTGGAAGGCCGTCAAGGACGACATCGCCCTCGTGCGGCAGCCGCTCCTGCTCTTCCGCAGCGCCGAGGATCACGTCGTCGAGGCATCCAACGCGCGCTTCATCCTCGACCACGTGTCGAGCGCGGATCGCACGGAGGTCGTGCTGCACGACTCCTACCACGTGGCCACCTTGGACAACGAGTTCGAGACGATCGTCGGCCACAGCATCGACTTCGTCCGCCGCCTCTCCTGACGCGATGTCGACCCCAGGCCTGCCGGCAGCGGCGTACGCCAAGCTCGTCGACGTGGACCCGCCCATCGCCGAGCATGTGCTCGATCTGCTCGCGCAGGCGCAGATCCCGGCGTACGCCGAGCCGCTCGTCGGCGACACAGGCCCCTACCGCGACGTCCGCGCGCCCGACCGTCCCACCACGCGGATCTACGTCGAGAAGTCGCGCCTCGCGCAGGCCAGCACCGCCATCGCCGAGGGACTGCCCAGCCTGCGGGCCGAATTCCACGCCGATGCCGCCGCCCGAGCCGACGCCGACGACATGCGACGGGCCTCCTCCGATCGCATCGACGCCGCGTGGGAGGAGATCGTCTCGGGCTTCCACACGGCCGAGCCGCCGCCGCGCCCAGGTGCAGGCGGATCGGGTCTGTCGCAGCGACTGGTGCGCGAGCACACCCAGCCGCCCGAGCACACCCAGCCCCCCGAGCCCGGACCCCGCGACTACTCCGTGCTCGACGACCCCGACGACGAGGGCTTCACTCCTCCCCCGCCACCGCCCATCCCCCGACCGCGTGACCGCTTCGACGCGTTCGCCTGGATCGGGCTCATCGGCGGCCCAGTGGCGATCATCCTGGCCTTCGTCCTCGGCACCGGCGGCTGGCTAGCAGCCGCGGGGTTCGCCGCCTTCACCGCGGGATTCATCGTCCTCGTGGCCCGCGGATCCGACCGTCGCGACGAGGGCGACGACGGAGCGGTGGTCTAGGAGATCTCCGCCACGCGGCGGCGCAGTCCCTTGAGCGCGGTATCGACGATGATCCGCTCGGCCTTGCGCTTGATCATGCCGATCATCGGGATGCGCACATCGACAGCGAGCCGATAGTGCACCGTGGTCGACGCACCATGGTCGTCAAGGAGATAGGTGCCGTCCATAGCCGTGAGCATCTCGCCGGTGGTCAGCTGCCACGACACCTGGCGATCGCCATCCCAGTCGTAGAGCAGCTCGTAGCTGTCACGGATCGGCCCGGACTCGAGGTGGAAGCGTGCGCGCAGCGGACGTCCATCCTTCTCCTCGAGCACCGTGACCTCGGTGATGCCGTCGCTCCACTGGGGGTACGCCGGGAGGTCGGCGATGACGTCCATGATCGTTGCGGCAGGCGCATCGATCTCGATGGAGGACTCCGTCTGATCAGCCACTCCGACCCTCTCCCGGGCGCCGATCGCCCTCCATCTCGTCCTTGAGCGACCACACCACGCGCTTCCACGCCACCGCATGCCGGCGACGAAGGCGATCCATCTCCCTCCGGCCGCGCGCCGACTCGGGCAGTGAGCGCGCAGCTGTCGGAGAGCCCGGGATCGTGGGTTCTCCGCGGAGGTAGTAGTGGACGATGACCCCGTCGGCCTGGGGCTCCAGCCAGATCTCAGCCGAACCGACCAGTTCGCCGGTGACCGACCAGCGCACCCCATCCAGGCCCCGGTCCATGAAGACGGCGAGTTCGAGGGTGGGCCACCACTGGCGCCAGCGCGCCGGATCGGCCACAACGGCCGCCAGGCGGGTGCGCTCGACCACCACATAGGTCTCGTCCACGAGGTCCACCCCGGCCATGGGGCCAGGATAGGTGGCCAGGTTCGGCGTTCTGGTAGCCCCCGGGTGACCCATCCCCTAGCGTGATGCGGGTTACGTCACACCGAGCCATCGGTGGACCCGACCGTGGGAGAGACCGTGAAGACCGAGTTCAGCGTCGCTGCCATCGTCCCGCCGCCCACATCGGGCAGCCTCGTGGACGACATCGTCGACAACGCCCAGACCGCCCCCCACCGGATCGCCCTGTCCGTCAACCGCGGCGGCGCGTGGGTGGGCGTGACGTCCCAGCAGTTCCTTGACCAGGTCAAGGCCGTGGCCAAGGGCATCATCGCGTCGGGCGTCGAGCCGGGTCAGCGCGTCGGCATCATGTCGCGCACCCGCTACGACTGGACTGTCGCCGACTACGCCATCTGGTACGCCGGCGGCACCGTGGTGCCGATCTACGAGACCTCGTCGGCCGAGCAGGTCGAGTGGATCCTCGGCGACTCCAACGCCGTCGGCGTCTTCCTGGAAAGCGCCAAGAACAAGAAGGTCTTCGACGAGGTCGCCGACCGCCTACCGGAC